>JALWCE010000079.1 GCA_027036935.1 Nitratiruptor sp.
CCAAAAAGCCCTATCTGGAGCGTTTGGCCAATCAGATCAGCGGCTATTTTAGTCTGGCGATCCTCTCTATCGCGCTACTGACATTTATAGGCTGGTATTGGCATACCCACTCTTTTGAGACTGCTTTGATCGTAGCGATCAGTGTGGTAGTGATCGCTTGTCCTTGCGCCTTGGGGCTGGCCACACCGATGGCTACGCTCGTAGGCGTGGGCGAAGCTTTGAAGCGTGGGATACTCTTCAAAGAGGCCGGCTTTTTGGAGACCATCGCCAAAGCCGATACGCTGGTACTGGACAAGACCGGCACTATCACCAAAGGAAAGCCAAGCGTCGTGGGGGTGGAGCGATTTTTTGAGTATGATGAAAATATCGTCTATACCCTCACCGAACACTCCAACCACCCAATCAGCCGAGGAGTGTGGGAGTATTGCAAAAAGCGAGGGTTTGATACACTTTTACCGATAGAAGATATCAAGGAGATCAAGGCCAAAGGGCTGGAGGCCACCATCGATGGCAAGCGAGTGGTCGGGGGAAGTGTGGAGTTTTTGAAAGAGAGAGGCATCGACGTAGTCTATGAGGGGGAAAATTCCGTCTTTGCCGTGGCGATCGATGGTAAGCTGGCGGCAATCTATGAGCTCAGCGATGAGCTCAGAGAAGAGGCGGCCTATGCCATAGGCAAGATCAAGGAGATGGGGCTGGATGTGTGGATGCTTACGGGCGATAACGAGCGAACGGCTCGCAAGATAGCCAAACAGGTAGGCATCGAAAATGTCAAAGCCAAACTCTTGCCCCAAGACAAAAGTGCCTTTATCGACCATTTACACCAAAAGGGTAAAATCGTCATCATGGCGGGTGACGGGATCAACGACGCTATTGCGCTGGCGTGTAGCGATATCGCCATAGCGATGGGAAGTGGCGCCGACATTGCGCTCAGTGTCAGTGACGTGGTGCTGCTGGACGAGAAGCCCATCAAAATCTACGAGGCTATTCGTCTTGGCAGACGGGTCTTTTTGGCCGTCAAGGAGAATTTGGCTTTATCTTTGGCCTACAATGTGATTGCCGTGCCGCTGGCGGTGATGGGCTATGTCAATCCGCTCTTTGCGGCCCTTGCCATGTCGCTGAGCTCTTTGACGGTGGTGGGTAACTCGATGAGAATAAAATTTTTCAAGGTGTGAGTATGGATGCTTGGGTGATTGCGATGATGATATTTATTTCGACGCTTCTTGGAGCCTTTGGGCTTTTTGCTCTTCTTTGGGGTCTCAAGACGGGACAGTTCGACGATACGGATAAATTTTTGGATGGAGCGAGGTTTGATGGAGAGGAAGAACTCAAAGATGCCGTGATGATGGAAGAGAAGAAAAAGCGAGCCTTGGAGAAACGGCGAAAAGATAGACGGGTTATGCCAAATTAGAGGTCTTTTTTGTTCTGCTTATCCAAAAGATACCAAAGTACTCCTATGAGGATAGGCAGCAAAAACCAGATGATGATTTGAGGAAGAGCCGGATTTTTGAGTATTTCCATAATAGTCGGGGCACAAGGCCCCTTAGCTTATTGCTTGGAAAGATAATCGGCGATCGCTTCGATGTTTGCGTCGCTCAGAGTCGCTACTTGAGCTTTCATCAAAGCACCCATTCCGTGAACGTTTCGTGTGCCAGCTTTGTAGCCTTTGAGAGCCTCTACAATTTTATCTTTTGGCCATCCTTTGATCACGTCAGATTTGCCAAGGGCTTTCTTTTCACCGTGAGGGCCATGGCATCCAGCACATTTTTTATACAGCGTAGCGCCGTCCGCCGCCATCAAAGTTACCGCAGTAGCGGCTGCAAGAGTCAAAACTGCAAGTTTTTTCATTCCTTACCTCCATATAGATTTGATAAAATACACTCAATTATAATCGAATTTTTCTTGAATAAAAATAAAGGATCAGGGTGGCTAAAGCTATATTTTTGGATCGAGACGGAGTGATCAACGAGGATTTTGGCTATGTGCACAAAATCGAAGATTTTCGTTTCATACCTGGCGTCTTCGAGGCTCTGCGCCATTTCAAAGCCTTGGGATACAAGCTTATCCTTATCACCAACCAATCTGGCATCGGGCGAGGGTACTATAGCGAAGAAGATTTTCAAAAGCTCACAGAGTGGATGCAAGAGCGGCTTGAAAAAGAGGGGGTGCGGCTCGATGCTATCTACTACTGCCCCCACCATCCACAGCAGGGGTGTGAGTGCCGTAAGCCACAGCCCGGTATGCTTTTGCAAGCTATAAAAGAGCAAGATATCGATGCAAAGAGCTCTTGGATGATAGGAGACAAGCCAAGCGATATCGAAGCGGCCAAAGGAGCGGGTGTTAGCCATACAATCTTACTAAAAAAAGAGGGACCAAAGAGCCTTTTTGATACAATATCCATCATCAAGGAGTAGTATGGACTTCAATAACAAAACGATTCTCATTACAGGCGGAGCCGGATTTATCGGCTCAAATCTGGCTTACCATTTTCAAGAGCGCTACCCAAAAGCCAAGGTAGTGGTCTTTGATAAGTTTCGTAGTCAAGAGCGCTTTGAAAATGGCAATCTGATCAGTTTCGGGCACTTCAAAAATCTTTTGGACTTTAAAGGAGAGGTGATCTGCGGCGATATCAACAGCCCAAAAGATTTGGAGCGACTGCAAGATTTTAGATTTGACTATATCTTTCATCAAGCCGCCATCAGCGACACCACCGCTCAAGATCAAGAGCGGGTGATGCGCACCAATCTCAACGCTTTCAAAGATCTCTTGGATTTGGCCAAACGCCATGGGGCCAAGATGATCTACGCCAGCAGTGGGGCGGTCTATGGCAAGCTGCCGGCTCCCCACAAAGTAGGGCAGGAAGCTCCCGCCAACGTCTATGGCTATAGCAAGCTGGCGATGGATCATCTAGCCACTTCTCAAAAAGATGTGGTGGCGGTGGGGCTGAGATACTTCAACGTCTATGGACCTAGGGAGTATTTCAAGCAAAAGACCGCTTCGATGGTGCTGCAGTTTGGGTTGCAGCTGCTACGGGGCGAGCGGCCACGGCTCTTTGAGGGAAGCGAGAAGATCAAGCGGGACTTTATCTATGTAGAGGATGTGATCCAGGCCAATCTCAAAGCCGCAACAGCTACAAAAAGCGGCGTCTACAATGTAGGTACCGGCAGAGCCAGAAGCTTCAAAGATATTGTAGATATCTTGTGCAAGGAGCTTGGGATCGAGCGAGAGTATGAGTATATTCCAAATCCCTATGTCAAGCAGTATCAATTCTTTACCGAGGCCGATATCGAGCCCACCAAAAAAGAGCTGGGATACGAGCCACGATATTCTTTGGAAGAGGGGATCAGAGCCGACATTCCCTATATCAAAAAAATTTATGAAGAAGAGATAGCGTGAAGCCAAAGATTTTGGTGATTGGCGATTTGATGGTAGATCACTACCTCTTTGGATCGTGTGACCGCATCAGCCCAGAAGCCCCTGTGCAGGTGGTCAATGTCAAAGAGGAAAAAAAGGTCTTGGGCGGGGCTGGCAATGTGGTCAACAATCTGTTGGCATTGGGAGCCGAGGTGGGGGTGATGGGAGTTGTGGGTAGTGACGAGGCCGGAGAGTGGCTACAGAAGCGTCTTGAGCAAAAATCAAGAGCCATTTTGGCCAAAGAGGATCGCCCTACCACCCAAAAATCACGAGTGATCGCCGCAAACCAGCAGATCGTACGGGTGGATAAAGAGGAGAAGCGCCCGATCTCATCCTCCACCCAGCAGTGGCTCAAAGAGCGCTTCGATGAGGTGGCAAAAGAGTACGATCTGGTGCTGCTCTCAGACTACGACAAAGGACTGCTCACATATGATCTGACCCAGCATATCATACGCCACTCGCCAGTCCCCGTTTTTGTCGACCCCAAAAGAGATTTTGCAAAGTACAAAGGGGCGACACTGCTCAAACCAAACAAAAAAGAGGCGCAAGGAGCCAGTGGGATGGCGATCGATGAGGAGAAGAGTCTCGAAGAGGCGGGCAAAAAACTCAAAAAAGAGCTGGATCTCAAGCAGTTGCTGATAACCCTGAGCGAAGATGGGATGGCGATCTTTGAAAAGCAGATGATCCGTATCCCCACCGTGGCCAAAGAGGTCTATGATGTGACGGGAGCAGGTGACACGGTGCTGGCGGCTCTTGGCTATGGTGTGGCGAGAGGGATGAGTCTGGTCGAAGCGGCAAAATTTGCCAATCTTGCCGCCGGTGTGGTGGTGGGCAAGGTGGGAGCCGCCACGGCCACTTTGGAGGAGATCGAGGAGTATGAGAGGAGCCTGCACAAAGCCAGTGCCGAGGAGTTTATCAAAAATTTCGAGCAGATAGAAAAGATCGCCGATCATCTACGCCAAAAGGGCAAGAAAATCGTCTTTACCAACGGCTGCTTCGATATTTTGCATCTGGGGCATGTGCGCTATTTGGAGCAGGCCAAGGCTTTGGGGGACGTACTGATCGTGGGGCTCAACTCAGATAGTAGCGTGCGAGGACTCAAAGGCCCCAGCCGCCCCATTAATCCCCAGTACGACAGAGCCTATCTGTTAGCGAGCTTGGAGGCTGTGGATTATGTGGTGATATTTGACGAAGACACTCCTTATGAGCTGATCAAAAGAGTGCGACCCGACATCTTGGTCAAAGGGGGCGACTATAAAGATAAAGAGGTGGTGGGCAGCGATATAGCCAAGGAGACGAGGCTCATCGATTTTGTCCCCGGCAAAAGCACCACCTCCATCATAGAAAGGATGCGACAATGTTAGAGATGATAGAAAAGCAGATGCTCGAGCACCAAAAGGCCTTTGAGCGGGTATGGGAGGAGCTGAGATTTCATATCTATACCGCCGGCGTGATGATGATCGAGGCGCTCAAAAACGACAAAAAGATTTTGCTCTGTGGCAACGGGGGCAGTGCGGCGGACGCTCAGCATATTGCCGCGGAATTGGTAGGAAGATTCAAAAAAGAGCGTAGAGCCCTGCCCGCCGTGGCTCTCAGTACCGATACATCAGCGCTGACCGCTATCGGTAACGATTATGGCTTCGAGCAGATTTTTGCCAGACAGGTGGAGGGTTTGGCCAATGTGGGCGATATATTGATAGCCATCTCCACCAGCGGCGAGAGCGAGAATGTGTTGCGTGCCGTGGAGGTGGCAAGAGCCAAAGGGTGCAAGGTGATAGGGCTTTTAGGTAAGGATGGGGGACGGATCAAGGATCTGTGCGATGCGGCGATCGTGGTGCCATCCCACGATACCCCTCGCATCCAGGAGATGCATATTATGATCGGCCACATCCTTTGTGCGTTGGTGGATGAGAGCTTTTAGATACCAAAAGGGCTTGGCTTCTTTTTGTACTCCAAGTAGATTTGCACGGGCTTTATAAGCAGCCACAGCAGCAGGCCAAAAGAGAGCATCAAAAAGGGTGCCGCCGCTTTTGGCCATAACAGCAGAGCTATAAGGGCCAAAAGATGCAGACCAAACTGCACCAGCGCCTTTTTTTCGTCTATCATCTCTTTCATCGTGGGCATATCGAAAAAACCCCGGCTGCTTGTATGAAACCAGCTCAAAAAAGGGATGATCTTATAGAGCATCCCGATCATTATGGAGATGGCAAAGCCAAAAAGGAACAAAATCCCAAAGCGCTCGGGATCGAAAAACCAAACAAGGGGCAAGAAAAAGAGGCTAACAAGTCCCAAATACCAGTAGTAGAGGCTCACCTCCCAAATCTTTCGCTTCCTTTTTTGCAAAAGTTGTAACGTCCAAGCTCCGTAGAGAAGATAGCCAAAAAGGAGCGTGACAAAAAGAGCCAAAGCGAGCTTTTTGGAGAAAAAAAGAGCCGCGGCGGTGGCGATAAGTAATCCAAAGAGGATCCACACAAGCCACTTGCGAAACCCTTCGGTGGGCTCGGGTGTGACGTAAAACATCGGCACCACCTGATAGCTCACGCCAACGATCAAGAGTCCCACCCATCCAAAAACGGCAAAGAGGGCGTGGATGAGCAAGAGTGCATCGAATGAGCCGCCAAGCGAGCCTTGGGCAAACCCCACGGCCATATGGGCCCCCAGGGCAGCGGCGAGGAGGAGGCTCAAAAGAGAGAGTCTCATCGCCCACACTGTCGGTGTAGCCTTGGGAGCGTGGAAGAGTCGCCACAGCGTTATCGCTCCAAAACTCCAAAGAGCTAAGAGCAAAAGGGAGGCGGCGAAAAAAAGCAGCGAAAAGTTTTGGCCAAAAAAGGCGATGAAAAAAAGAGCGATCCCAAGAGCGAGGGGAGCGAAGATGAGCTTGGAGAGGAGTGTTGGCTTGGGAAATCGCACCCCCACCACAACCGGCAGCATCTGCTGCAAAGCCCCTATCATCACTTGAGCCATAAAGCCTAAAGTAAAAAGGTGCAAAACTCCAATCTGTTGAGGCTGGCTCTGGGCGAAGAGTAGAGCCAACCCGCCAATGATTCCCCATAAAGGTGCCGTGAGCAAAAAGAGCAGCGGCGCTTCAAAAGGAGGCGCTTGATCGAGACTAAGCCCCTTGAACATCTAAAAGCTCCTCAATCTTGGCTCTATCCTCGGCGTAGAAGTAGTAGATGTGGTACTTCTCTCCCTCTTTTTGGATAATGGCGTCTAGTCCCATGGGCCCTAGTCTGGAGAGCACCATTGTAGGCTCTAGGCGATGGATCTGGTGCAAGTAGCTCTCACCCGGCAGCACGCTTTGCAGTTCACTCAGCACCATCTGCATAGGAGCCGGAGGCTCCAGATCGCTGGTATCGATCGTGATCTCTCTCATTGGATCTCTTTCATCTGCTCGACTACTTTCTCTTTCTCAAGTGGCAGCTGTTCGGCCATGGTGTAGAGGATCTGCTCCTCTTTCATGTTGTGCTGTTGGGTCATGATCATAAAAGTCTCTCCAAATCCCAAAGCCTTTTGCTGGTTTTTGGCCTCGATCGCCTCGCCCATTTGATCCAGGATCGAGCGGATCTGGGCATGCTCCATCTTCATTACATATATTGGCCCCTCGCCGCTTCCCAAAAACTCCTCCATCTTTGGAAAGAGCACCTCCTCTTCCATCGCAAAATGGCGCAGCATCGCCTGCTTGAAAGGGACGAAAAGCTCCAAAGCCTTCTCGAAATCTCCCTGGCTTATCGCCTCTTCCACGGGAGCATAGAGGTTGTCGCACTCTCTGTGGTCTTGGGTCATGAAATCTTTGATCATTTATTCTCCTTTATTCGTATCAGCGCAATAGCGTTTTTTTCAAAAAGTATATCGAAATTTTTAAACTTTTTGAGCTTCTCTTTTTTGATGAGTACCACATTACCAAGTCTGGCATCTCTTTTTGGAGCGATGCGTCTTTCGTAAAAGGCGAAGCTTGGGGTATTGATCCCATCCATAATGACGCTGAGATTATGTTTTTTGGCAAAGAGCGCCGCCTCTTTGATCGGCTCTTCGGCCGCCTGGGCGTAGACTCTGGCTATGAAGAGATTGAGGCCAAGCAGTGTAAGAGCCGAAGCGAGTAGGATGGAGCGCTCTTTAGGTAGTCGCACCATCCATATCCCAAGCAAGAAGGCCGTGATGAAAAAGAGCCAATAGTCCCATCCAAAATGTAAAGCCGCTACGATCTGATAGTCGTATCGCCCAGGGTGCATCGATGAGAGGATCACGGGCTGCAAAATGGGCAACAAAAGGGCGATCGAGATAAAAAAGAAGTAGGGCACAAGTAGCCAAAAGGATGATCGCATTTTGGGAAAATAGAGGGCCATCAAAAAAAATAGGGGCGTATAGCCGTAGATGATATAGTGGGGGAGTTTGGTATGCGAAAGGGAGAAAAAAATGAAGACAAATCCAAACCACAGAGCCAGATAGCGCCTCAGAGGCGTGGCAAACCACTCTTTTATATGGCGCAGGGCAAACAAAAAAATGGAGGTAAAGGGGATGAGTCCTACCAGCAGTACGAGTAGATAGTAAAAAATGGGGCCAGTATGTCCCTCCATAGCCGAGCCGAAGCGGCCGATGTTGTGCTTTAGAAAAAATCCTTGGATGAAAAGGTCGCCTTGGGCTAGGTATTCAGCAACATACCAAGGAGCGGCTAAAGCTAAAAAGATGGCGATGCCCACAGGATCGAACACCGATCGTAGCCAAAAGCGAAGATTTTTTACAAGATACAAAAAACTTACCATGAGTGGGATCATGATGGCTACCGGCCCTTTGGTGAGGGTCCCAAGGGCGATGGTGGCAAAGGTGGCGTAGAGGTAGCGTTTTTGGTGTGTGTGGATGTAGGTGTAGAAGCAAAACATACTAAGAGCGATGAAGAGATTAAGAAGCGCATCGGCGATGGCGGCTTTGGCGATGATGGATATTTGCAGCGAGCCTACCATGAAAATCGTGGCCCAAAAGGCCGTTTTTTCATCGAAAAAGCGCTTGCCAAATCGCCAAATCGCCCACGCCCACAAAGTGGCGGCCACAGCGCTTGGTAGACGCATGGCAAATTCATTGAGCCCAAAGATCGAGGCACTGAGGGCTTGAAGCCAGTAGATGAGGATCGGCTTGTCAAAACGCAAAGCGCCGTTGAGGTAGGTGGTGATGAAATCACCCGAAGCCAGCATCTCCCTCGTCGCTTCGCTAAAAGCGCCCTCGTCCAGATTGAATAGAGGGTAGTACCCCAATGTGAGGTAGAAGCTAAGGAAGATAAAGAGCCAAAGGAGCGACTTATTCAATTCCCATCCTTTTATGCAGATACCACGCCACCGCCGATCCGATAAAAGCTGCTACTACCACGTCGCTTGGGTAGTGTTTGCAAAGAGCTATACGGCTTAGCCCCACCAAAGCGGCCAAGATCCAAAAGAGCAGCCGGTATCTTGGAAAGATGTAGCCTAAAGCCACCCCTGCGGCAAATGCCGTAGTGGTATGGCCTGAGGGCATCGACCAAAATGAGGCTTTGAATTCCAGCCACTGGGGCTGCCACAAATGGTGCTCGAAAAAGATCTTGGGTCGGGGGCGACCGATGAGGATTTTGAGCAGAGTAGTAATGATCCCAGAGAGCAATACGCTCAAAAAGAGGTAGAGCCCCTTTTTGGCCCAAAGAGGTTTGCGGTTGCGATAGTACAGATATGCGCCAAGTCCGGCGAGCAGGTAAGGAGCGGCGTTGCCAAGATAGGTGATGAGTTTAAACAGGGCGAATTTGTGATGATGGAAAAAAGTGGCAACATCTAGATCTATGAAAAAGAGCGCGAGCGC
>JALWCE010000080.1:0-25620 GCA_027036935.1 Nitratiruptor sp.
TTGAGTCACTTTGTTACGCTTGTCATGCGTTTCAAATCCCATAGGGTATGTTCAAACAGTGTTGAGTATTCTAATTGTGTTATTCAGTGTCGTTAGTTTCAAATCCCATAGGGTATGTTCAAACGAGGAAATCCATTATACGCAATTAGCTATGATGGGGCAAGTTTCAAATCCCATAGGGTATGTTCAAACAGCACGAAATCGCCCATATTAGGGCATATTTCGTATGTTTGATGAAAATATTATACCTTAAAATGAGCTGATTTGCAAATTTTGGGGATTGAAAAATAGCCTGTTTACGGCATTTTTTAAAACTTAAAGAAAGCTTTATCGAGGTTTGCCACATATTTCTTTAGGAGTTTTGATAAAATTGTAACAAAGAACCAAAAAGGATAGATATGCGCCAACGTCCTTTTACGATTTTTACTCATCAAGAGGGTTTTGAATTTTTGAGCAATATGAGACTCTACCCCATACAAGCCTTGGGGACGAGATTTCGAGCCAGCGAAAATCTTTATCAATTTTCCAAACTCCCAAAGGAGCTTCGAGAGGAATATATCCACAGATTTCCCAAAATGCACCCCTTTGTTGCTAGAAAAATCACAAGAAAGCTTCCGGTACGAGGGGATTGGGAGGAGATAAAGCTCAAAGTGATGTTTGATGTGCTTAGGCTAAAATTTTATCAACACCCCTATCTTTTACGCCAACTCTTGCACATAGAGGGGCCACTGTGCGAATTTAATACGTGGAGAGATACCTACTGGGGATATGATATTAATTTGCAAAAAGGGCACAACTACTTGGGTAAGCTCTTGATGCTTTTGCGAGATGCTTGGAAAGAGAAAAAAGAGCCTCGATTTGAGGATCTAATCAAGTATGAACATCAAACGATCCCCGAACTTTTTGGCCAAACGAAGATTTGAAGATGAAGATAGGATATCTATCAGATATACATATCGATTTTTATGTCAAACTCAATAAAGAAAAGCGACTGGAAGATTTCATACGCTCCCTTGAGCCCACATACTACGATATCCTTATCATAGCTGGCGATATAGGACATTACAACCACCAAAACATCGCCCTTTTACGCTTTTTTAAAGAGTATGCCACAAATCTTGTCGTCACTCTTGGTAATCATGAATTTTACCTAGTATCGGATAGAATGAAAAAAAAGTACCGCCGCAGCTCCTTGCAAAAGGTTGAAGAATTTAAAAGACTCTGCCAAACAAGCGACATCATCCTTCTTGATATGGAGGTTATCGATATTGGAGGCGTTAGGATAGGAGGCGGATATTTGTGGTACGATCTTCAAAAAGTCGATAAAGAGTTTTGGAAAAAGCATATAAGCGATGCGAAGTATGTCTATTTGGATTATCAAGCCTATACAAAACGAGCCCTCCACGCATTGCGTCAGATCTCTGATTGTCACATATTTATCAGCCATATCCCTCAAACCAAAGTAAGCCCTCTTCTTCCGCCACATTTTGATACAAGCTATCTACCTTTTTATGAAGAGGAGAATATTGCCATTTTACAAGACAAGGGAGTGCGATATCATATCTACGGACACAACCACACACAAGGAAAATTTCTAAAAGAGGGAATATGGTGTCTTACGTGCTCCCTAGGTTATCCTAATGAGAATCTGCCCAAAAAGATAGACTCTTTTACTTTATGATCAAAAGTACGATCTCCTCGTACTCCAAATCGGGGCAATATTTAAAACCAAAGAGGATGTGTTCTATCTTTTCTAGATACTTTTCCAAAAAGGTATAGGTAGACAGAGGCAAAAAGAGGGTCATAATATCTCCATTTTCCTTGTTAAAATTATATGCCATCGTAACGCCTTTGGCCCCTTGCAAATCTTGACCAAATACTTGGGCTATCTTTTCGAGTGCCTCCTCATACTCTTGGGTAAAGGAGAAATAACCCAACACCGCCTCATCGCCAAGAGAGAGAAAAGATTGCACGTCTTCTATGGCCGGATCATTAAGACTAATCGGCTCAAGCCCTTTTTGTAGTAATTTGCGAAGTATAAATTGCGCTTGTGTCTCTTGTACTCCTTCCTCCTCGACCTTTTGTAAAAAATTGGCTATCGATTTGGTATCCTCCACAACTCGTATAATCTCTTGCATAAGTACTCCTTTAAAAAGATTTACAATGAACTTTTTATTCTTTCTAAAAGAATATCATACGAGGACCTACCCACATCTTGATGATGCACACGAAAAAGTTTATCTTTAAAATGTGCCCAGACGATTTTTTCCAAAGATCGCGCACCATAGGGGAGTCGAGCCGCCTCTTTGGCCATCTTTTGAGCCTCTTCTTTGGATACCTTGTAAGTCATACCGCTTGATTTGAGCATCTTTTGATATCGTTTGATAGGCGAATCTTTGCTGTGGAGTAAAATATCTAAAAGTTCCTTCTCTCCCAAAGGATTTAAAACCACTATATCGCCAATCCTGCCTAGGAGCTCTTTTGGCAGGCCGCTTTTTTCAATAGCTTGGAGATACTCTTGCTCATAATTCTCCCCACCACTCAAAAATCCACTCTTTTTCTCATCTTTATGAAATTGAAAAGAGCCCGCAAGGACAAAAAACATATGTTTGGTGGATAGATAGTTTATTCCTTTAAACTCTTTGGACTCTTCATGCAATCCCTTTTCTATGAAAATCTCTCCACCCTCAAGAATACGCAAAATTTGACTCAGTACACTTTCGCCATAGGTCGTTTGCATCAACTTATCTATCTCATCCAAAACAACTACCGCCCCTTGGACTTTTTTGGGATCATACTCATATTTGCGTAAAAGAGTTTTGGCTATCTCATCCACGCTCAATCCTCTAATTCCAGTACTTACCATCGTGCTCGCATCGATATAGACAAAAGGAATATCCATTATCTCACACGCTTTTTGGACGATATAGGATTTGCCGCTTCCCGTCTCTCCACTCAAAAGCAGCGGTTTTAACGGCTCAAAGGGGGGATGTTTTTCCTGTATGAAAGCGTTGGATATCTTTTTTTGATAGTATAAGGTCGTGGCAATCGAATACAAAGCCTCCTCTTGTCCTTTGACATACTCTTGTAATCTTTTTTGTAAAGCAACCGGATAGAGGACTTGCTCACTATCTCGCTCGACTACCAACTCTTTGCTTTTAAAGTAGGCCTCCACCTTTTCCCACTCCTTTTTGTTACGGGTGATCTTTTCTTGTAATTTCTCATTTGTGACCAAAGAGCTGACTTGTCCAAAAAAAAGCTCTCTTTCAATACTTTTCATCTCATCCTCTACCGCCGTAATAAAACTCAAGAGCTGACTCAAACTCATCTGTTTGGCAGCATCAATAAAGTAACATTTCTCTTCCCAACTTAGGGACAAAGTGCTTTTTAACGATTTTTCCAGCTCCAATTGCAACTGCTCATTGTCAATATGGGCAAACATACCCAAAACTCTTTTATGGGCTCTTCGCGCCCCCCATCCATCCTCATCAAGAGTAAGATCTCTAGTCAATCCCCATATACTCAAATCCAAAAGCTTTTTATAATCAATTTTTCCTCTCATTTTCATAATAAGATATAAAATGCCTAAAGGGATCTTTTTGGCGTTGATCAGTAGTTCCAATCGCTCGCAAGCAATACCGAGTTTTTCACAAATACTCTTCTTTTCCTCTTTATTCAAACTCTTTACGATCTGTCGTACATTCATCATCTATCCTTTAGGCAAAAATTGTATAAAGATTCATTCTAAAAGCCTTTGCTTTCTTCTCATAAAAGAGCTGTAAATTTCTTTTTCTACCTTGGAGTATGATATTTCTTTCCAACTCCTCATACAATAACAGCTCCAATTCTATCAACTCCACTAAATAGATATTATACATTTTTGCTATCTGTCTTGCATTAAGCTCATCCAAATATTTTCTTGTACTCCTCGTGCCGGCACAAACTGTAATGGCTAAACGAATCTCCTTGTTTTTACTCCAAACAAAATCGTATGTACTGCTGTGGCTGGCAACAATGAGCTTTATCAAAAGATCAAAATCAAAAGAGCGGCGCACAAATTTTGGCAATCGCACATCAATCCCCCTCATATCGTAATAGCGCAGATACTCTTTATAAAAAGGAAGCTCTTCTAAACGCTTATTTAAGATATCAAGTTTACCCACCTCGCCCAGTTTTTTCGCTTTTGTTATTACTTCATCATCATTTCCACTAATCTCTTGGAGCGGCTTTTTCGTAAAATCTATCATCCCTACCTCCTAGTATAATCTCTTACCTAAATTTTTAAATTTATTAAAATTTTTGGGATAGGTCTATATTATTGGTTTATTTTCCTATTATTGTAGCGGCCTTGAATACTAAAATAAGAAATTCAAATAAAAGGATAAGGAGTCTTTTTGAAAGCTGTCAAAATTGTAGCCACTATCGGTCCTAGTTCCATCGACAAAATAGAGCGGCTCATCCGTGAGGGGGTAGATGTTTTTCGCCTCAATTTCAGCCACGCAGACCATAAAACCCACAAAGCCTCCATCAGTACAATCCGAGCCGCAGCAAAGAAGCTGGGCACCAAAACGGCGATTTTGCAAGATATTAGCGGTCCAAAAATACGCATAGGCGATATCGAGGGCATTTTGGAGCTTAAAAAAGGAGATATTATCTATTTGGTCAAATCTAGACCAAAATCCCCCTACGAACTCACTCTCTCTTATCCCCAGATTATCGATGATCTGCGACCCGGGGAGTATATCTTTTTCGCCGACGGCTCAATACGGGCCAAAGTACTACAGATCACAAATGGTCGTGCCAAACTGTTAGTCAAAAATGCTGGTGTGCTCTCCAGCCGCAAGGGAGTCAACTTCCCACACTCCAATCTCAGCCTCTCGGCCATTACTCCAAAAGATGAAAAAGATCTCATATTTGGGGCTAAAAACGGCGTTGATATTGTAGCCATTAGTTTTGTAAACAGCGCGGCCGATATCCAAAAAGCTCGCTCCATTTTGGCCAAAAATGGAGCAAATCCCTGGATAGTGGCCAAGATAGAGACCAAAAAGGCAGTGGAGAATCTCTCCTCCATCCTAGAAGCCAGTGACGGCGTGATGGTGGCTAGAGGGGATCTAGGGATCGAAGTGGGAATCGAGCGGGTCCCTGTGATCCAAAAGCGTATCATCAAAGAGGCCAACAAAGCAAAAAAACCTGTCATCACCGCTACGCAGATGCTGCTTTCCATGGTAGACTCCCCTTTTCCTACCCGCGCCGAGGTGAGCGACGTGGCCAACGCCGTACTCGATGGAAGCGATGCGGTAATGCTCAGCGACGAGACGACCGTGGGCAAATATCCCTTAAAAGCTGTTGAGGTTTTACGAAAAGTGATAGAAGAGACGATGCACATTTATCCATTCTACAAACGCTATGAAAGTAAAGATATCGACGCTATCGCCCAAAGCGTGGCAGATCTGTGCCGATCCTTATCCCCCAAAGCCATAGTTAGTTTTACCAGCAGCGGCACCACAGTGCGCTCCATTGCCAAGTATCGTCCCCACGCTCCTATCATCGCTGTCACCCACGACAAAAAAACCTCCCATAAACTCAACCTCCTGTGGGGAGTACAACATATCATCGAACTACCAAAGATCAAAAATCCAGAGCGCCTCATCGAAAAATTTAAAGATATAGCCCTGCGTGAACAAATACTCTCCTTAGATGACAAGATCATCGTCACAATGGGCAGTATCGTCGGTAAAGAGGGTACAACAAATATGATACGGATCGTCGAGCTGTAAAATATGATAAGATAAAAGAAAAAAAGGAGTACATCATGAAAAAATTAGCGCTTTTGGCTCTTGCAGTCTCATTTGCCTTAGCAGATTTTGCTCTGACTCACCAAACCTATGGAGCCTATGAGGATTTCGATCTGATTTGCAAAAACACTTTTGGCCAAAAAGCCACCATAGCGGATTGGCAAGAGGTCAAGAAAGCGTATGAAGAAGCAAAAGACAAAAAAGCTTTTGTAGAAAGCCTAGGACTTAACGATTATGATGCCAGTGCCATTATCACCCAACAAGGCAAGAGCTTTTTTGAAAATGGCGATCGCCACTATATCTTAACCTATCACAGCCATATGCTGCCTACCAACTATACTTATCTCGTACACGATACGATCGATGGACATCTTTTTGATTTAGGTTCTTGGCGAGAAATTGACTATCCCGTATTGTGCTCTATCAAGTAGCCTCTTATGTAACGGCTCTTTTGCCGTCATTTAATATTTAGCGCAAGATTTGAATCCGCCCATCAGGTAAAGGAGGGGTAAGCTCTTTGTAGCGCTGTAATGTTTGTACCAAAATTGAATAGAAAGAGGTATATGTATTTTTAGGATTTTTGCCATATTTTTTAAACCAAAAATATCCGTCACCACCTCTTGCCAAAAAAGCGTTGGTCAAAACTTTGTATATTTTGCTCATATTTAAGTCTTGCCATCTATCACCCTTTTGTACTTGGATATGACCTACTCTCTCTCCTTCTTGTACGACTCTCCCATCTACAACTTTTTGCAAAGGTTTGCGTAAGTCAACTTGATAACGGATCCCTGAGACTTGCAGCCAGCCCCCTTTGCCATAGGATGCGGCTCCATGCTCCAAAATCTCTTTTATCCATTTTCCTTGGATATGAAGAATATAAGCATTATTGCGAAACTCGTCTATTTCTTGAAGCATCGCATCGGTAATCGGTCCCGCTGGATAGACACTCTTTCCCCGAAAGGCACCGCTATTGTTTAACACAATATCCACTCTAAATTTTTTTCGTAAAAGATCGTTGATCATATCAGCCACACCAGATTCGGATTTTCTCAGCGTTTTGACTCGTAGATCCCACTCCCTTGTACTTTTTCCAAGTATTGTCATAGGGGGGAGTTTTTTGGTGTAAGTATCTAACAGGGCCTCTACTTTTTTTGATTTTTTTATATTTTCATCAACCAAAATATATCGCATTCTGGCCAAAGTCGTATCAACCTTTTTTGTATAAGTATCGATCGGCAACGAGACAAGGACCACATACTTGCCTTTTTCTCCTCCATTTACGATCAGCGTCTTTCCAATATGGCCCATTTTCTTAGGATAGGTATGCGAATGGCCCCCAAAAATAAGATCTATACCTTTGACCTGCTTGGCCAAAGCGACATCACGCTTATATCCTATGTGAGTAAGAGCCACAATGATATCTGCACCCCTTTGACGGAGCAAGCGTACCATCTTTTGAGCCATATGTACGTTATCACCCATCAAAGCAACATTTTTAGCGCTGGTGATAGTAGGTAGATCCTCGCTCATAAGGGAAAAGAGGCCTACTTTTACTTTTCCAATTTTTTTAATCATCCACGATTTAGTAAAGGAACGAATGGAAGCGGGCAAGGAAAGGTCGCTACAGATTAGATGAAATTTTGCGTAACGCAGCGCATTGTGTAAAACTTTTGTACCTCTATCAAATTCATGATTACCAAAAATGACAAACTCATAACCCGCAGCACTCATCAAAGAGTAGATCGCCTCTCCATTAAAAGTCTGAAAATAGCGCCCCATCAAATCATCACCGCTTGAAACTATGAGAGTTTGGGGATCTTGCTGTTTGAGGCTATCGAAGATGGTAGCTATCCGTGCTATTCCTCCAATCGTATGAGAAGTACTTTTTCGATCTGCTTTAAAAGATTGCAACATACCTTGCAAATCCCCAGTTCCTGCGATATGGAGTGTCAAAGCATTGGCAAAGAGTACGCCACAAAAGAGTAAAATTCCTATTTTAGGAGTGTACATAGTCCTTTTTCCCAAAAAAGTAGAGCAAAATGAGTATCAATCCAGCTACAATTAACAAAATGCCAACAATACTTACTAATGAAAACGAATGGATAAAAGAGGGTTTGAGATAGTACTCCAACACTGGATCATCGAACTCATTTTTGCTCAAATGGGCGTTTTTAATCTCTTTTGGAAGGGTAAGAGTGATAAACTCCTCATCGATAAAATTTCCATCAGCCTCGGTATTTGAAAAGAGCCAAGTATGGTTATTTATCTTTCGAGGCGTCATATCTTTATCATATTCAAATTGCCAAATACCATTCCCTCGATACCGAACGATACCTTTTGCGTCAAAAGAGAAAATAAAGGCTCTATTCATCTCATCTTTTTTGAATTGAAAATTGGATAATTGATAGTTTGGCAATGAAGATATAACCTCTTTTTTTAAAAGAGCAGGGTTGTTACCATAACGCTGCATAAGCAGCTTCCATTGAATCGCTGTAGCCTGCTGTTTCCATATAACCTTCGCATCTCCAACCTTGTTACAACGAAAATCTATTTGATAGGTAATCTTCTCGGCGAATAAGGAGAGAGTCAACAGCATTAAAACAACAAATACTTTTCTCATTGTACAACCTTAAAGCTATTTTGAATAAGTTTGAGTTGAGGGGTATCAAGCTGATTGGTGTACGAGCCCAATACAAATCCAACCACCCCTTGCGAAGTGGAGGTAAAGTGCGCAACCCAAGCGATTCGTATGCCTTGGCTCGTTGTAACTCCGGTATAGCGGGTAAAATTTACCCCATTTATCATTATGCTGCCCAACGGTCGATATTGGATAGATTCGCCTAGCTGTTGGGTTAAAATAGTATACAGACGCTGTATGGCTTGGGCAGGGGAATAGATATCGTGAAAATAGTAGACCTCCGCCTCTTGACTCATAGCAGGATCGGCCACAATGAGCCGTAGATAGGGAAGAGCTGGAATGGGCTCAAGTAGAAGCTGCCAATTGGCCGGATAGGAGAAACTAAAAATCCCATTGGGATCTTGGTAACGCAAAGGTTGGATATGAGTGGGAATTGGTTGGTTTTCCCTGTTGTTTTGCATCGTATCTCTTTGACCCTCTTTGTAAGGCAGCTGAGCCGGGGTGGGGCGAAAGAGATTTTTAAAAATAGAATCTATTTTTTTCCTCAAACTAGGATCATCCTCTAAGTCTGGAGGCCTATATCCTTGAGCATGCAAGTTGTTAATACGCAAAAGCGCTACGGGCATAGCTCCGTCAACGGGCTCGCCGTTGAGAAATTTTTTGGCATTTTCCGTACCCACTCGCATAGCCTGCTCAAAACTCATCTTTCCTCCTATAGCTTCGCCACCAACACCTGTAGCTTCAATGGCCAAAATCCCGTCCCGTGTCTCTATGCCCGGGAAAGCGTGATGTTGTGTCACGAAAATAAGGCTACGAAGTCCTGCGGATTCGGCTACACTGGCAAAAAGTATTGAAAGCTCGACACACAGCCCAGCGCCACCCGTGAGTACTTCTCGAGGAAGCCGAATGTGCTGCACCACCGAAATTTTATCGCCAATTTTTTCGGGCAATCCCAAAGTCCCGCCATACACGATACCGGCAGCCTTTTCAAACTCATAAAGTCCTTGCATAAACCGCTGTACCTCTTGGCTGCCTCCTGCTATTCCAGCAGTCGTACCTTGGAGTACGTTTTTTTGAAGTTGTTGGGTAAAGTATTTGATCACCGGATCTTCTGGAGTAACAAAACAGGCCAAGAGATTGACGTTGGTAAACATATCTTGGATTTCGGATATCTCCTCTTGAGGCATATCGGTATAGACCAATTCGTTTCTTCCTCGTATCTCAAAATTTTTCCTTTTTATCTTTTCAAAGTTTTTTACGCCATCACTATAGGTATACCGTATCTCTACGCTTGCGGGTGTAGTATTGAGTACATCAAGAATTTTTCTTGGAAATTTTGGATAAAAGAGATCCACAACGGTTTGACTTGGAAGAATCTCCTCATAGGTTACCGGCGTGGTCCAGTCAATGTATCCGGGTATACGATAAGAAATTTTAAAATTTTTGATACTCCCTTTGCCACTATTTCTAAACACCGCTTTGACAAGATAATATTTGCCGTTCGCAACTTCAGGATTACCGTACACTTTATAAGCCATCGGCATTACAACGGGATTGACGAAAAATTTTTCATCTAAATCTCCTCTGTTTTTAAAGTATGTAAAGCCTAAAACTACAGCCAGTAGACCCGTTACGATAAGTCCTATCCCTGCATAAAGATAAATCTTCTTCATCACTTTGTACCTTTGTGAAGTTTTTTACATCGCAAAATACGCACCGCTTCTTTATAGATTCTCTTTTTATAGATCATAACTCTTTTTGTAGGAGTCAAGAGGATATTGACTCTTTTTTTCAAAACAGGATCATCTACAACACGATACTTTATTTTACTGCCATCCAAATAGTTATACACATACTCAATACCATTAAGAGCGGCTATCTGTTTTATAAGAGTATTCTCCTTTTGTCTTGCTTTTACGATATCTGGTAAAAAAGATTTATATACTATTCCTTGAGGAATGGAAAAACTCAACCACCCATCCAAATGACAACTTTTTGGAATTTTAGAGGTTTGTATTATCTTCACTTTTTTAACAGGAATAGGAGGACCTAGTCTTGTCGTTTTTGGGAATAGTTTGGTAAGTTTTGCTTTTTGCGCACTTTTTTTGGATGCTCTTTTGGTTCTATGTTGGCGATGGCTCTTACGATAAGGAGGAAATTTTTTATACTGCGTAGCTTGTGGAGTTTTTTTATGAAACAGATGTTCTATGTTTTGGACATATTTACTCGAACATCCTTGGACAAGAAATATGATCAAGAAAACAACAAACCAACTCAAATTTGAAATCTTCATCTTTAGTACTTTTCTTAACGCTCTTAAGTAATTTTATCATAGGAGTTTTATCAAAAACCTTAAACTCCTATGAGGGAACAGCAACCAACATATCCAAAAGCGAAAAGAGCCACGAAAAGAGCCAGATGATCAGATAAATAATAAAAATGGCCGGAATCGAAGCGAACGCCAGCTTTACCATCAGCCACACCAGATCCCAAAATGGGATCTTTAGACCTGTGATAATCACCTCTTTTTTCTCCATCCTCTACTCCACTATGCATTGTCTGATATTGTAGGTACGGGGAAACTCCGGATGGGAAAACTCTCCATATTCGAGTTTCCACTCTCCTTTGTGGATGAGCACTGAGCCAAATTTGTTAGTTTTATCTAAACACAAGATATTTTTACCCTCGTAAAAGGCTTTAGTCACCTCTTGAATATGGTGTATCCGCCACTTATAATGCAAAAGTAGCAATCCGCCAAGCAATAATGCTACAATGGGTATGGCTATGCGAGCTTTCCTAGAGACAAAAGGTCTTGTGGTCACAAAGACGACAATGCCCAAAATAAAAAAAGAAATCAGGATATACACCAGCTCTTCACGAAAAAAATCAACCATATCGTCGCTCCCACTTTTTAAAATCATCGCTAAAATATCTGATACGCTGCTTTTTGAACTCTTTGGTTGAGTAGAGGTAGCGGTACTCTTGGGGTTCGATCTCCTTGGCGATGTCGGCTACTACCTCCTCCACCTCCTCTTTGCTGCGCCCATGGATCATACTAAAAAGTGGATAGGGCCAGTTTGGATAGGTGGGGCGAAGATAGCAGTGGCTCACCGCCTTGTATTGGGCTACCTTTTGACCAATCTCCTCGGCCTTTGCCTCATCCACACTCCAGACCACCATCGCATTGGCACCAAAGCCGGCTTTGCGATGTCGCAGGATCGAGGCGAAGCGGCGCATATAGCCCCCATCTTCTAGCTCCTTGGCCAAATGGGCCAGCTCATCATAATCGATACCCAGCCGCCGCACTATCCCCGCAAAGGGTTCTTTAATTGGCTCAATATCCTCTTGTAGCTCTTTGATGAGCCGTTTGTGGTGGGGCTGCAGCTCAAAGCTCTTTTTCTTTTTGTGACGAACTTTCTCTTTTTTGGCCCCTTTGCCCGTCATATCGAGCTGGACTTTGATCTTGAACATCTTTTTGGTGGGCAATATCAAGAACTCTTTGGCCTCTACCTCTTTGGCCATCAGCTCCACCGTCCCCTCCAGCCCCAAGACACTATCTGGCTCCACGGCCAAAGTGAACCAGAGATTGAACTCATGATCTCGCTCATAGTTGTGTGATACCCCCGGATGGGAGTTGATAAAGGGGGCGGCGGCCTTGGGATCGGATACTTTGAAAGCTACAAGACTGGAGCGATACCCCAAAGATTTGGTATCGAAGATAGCAGAGGTTTGGCGGATGATATCTTGCTCTTTGAGCTCCTTGTATAGCGCTAGCGCCTCCTCTTCCGAGCAGCCTATCTTTTGGCCAAGTATCTCGAAGGGGCGCTTCGCTATGGGAAATTCAGCTTGGATGAGTGTGAGTAGCTCATTTCTCATATGAAACCTTTTTCTTTTAATTGTAATGGGTTTAGGCTTTTATATCCTTGATAGCCATCAAAGGGATTTTGATCACCCTTTGCTATCATTACACAAAGGAGTGTAATGAGTTTTTTCCCCGCTTTTTTGAATATGGACAATAAAAAGGTATTGGTCGTTGGAGGCGGTAAAATAGCAGCCGACAAGATAGAAAAGCTTCTGGAGTTTACCACCAATATCACTCTCATAGCCCCCAATATCTCTCCTCGCACCCAAGAGCTCATCCAGAGGCACCATCTTCGCCTACTGCTTAGACCCTATGAAAAGGGAGATGTGCAAGGATATTTCATAGTGGTAGTGGCCGTAGATGATTTGGAGCTTCAAAAGCATATCTACGAGGAGTGCCACCGCTATGGGGCTTTGTGCAACGCGGTAGACAGTACCGAGTATTGTGACTTTATCTTTCCTTCTTTCATCAAGCGAGGCGATCTTGTAGTGGCATTTTCTACCAGCGGCATCTCCCCGGGACTGGCCAAATATCTGCGCCGAGCCATCGAGCGGCTCATACCAGCGGACATCGAGGAGTTTTTGGCCAAGATAAAGCACCTACGCCTGACCCTGCCTAAAGGCAAGGAGCGAATGCGTCTACTGGACCAAAAGGCCAAAGAGTATATCGCCAAGCACTTCAAAGGAGAAGAGTGATGTATAGCAAAAAACTGATTTGGGCCATGCTGGCCGCCTTTATTTTCATGAGTCTGGCTCTATTTTTCGAGAATATGCCGGCTCCTAAAAACAAACGGGTCTATGAGCAGATCCTGCCATACTTTCCATACCAGATCAAAAAGGAGCTGGGCGGCATCGATATCCTCAATAAAAAGACGGGCAAAGATATGGATATAGACAACGCCAAAGTCTATGTGGTTTTTGATCAGCTCTTGCAAAAGTGGGGGAAAAAGCATCTGCGACTTGCCGGCAGATACCTCATCGTTCTAGACGACAACGGCAACCCCATCGGCAAAATCGAGCTTAAAAGCGAAGAAGAGGCCCAGTGGGTGAAGAAATTTTTCGGGATTTAGGGCATATCGAGATATTTGATCAGCCCCATCCCTTTGTGGACCACCTCGTCAAAAGTCAGTACTCTAGAGCCTCCGAATTTAAGCATGAAGATATTGGCCACATCTTTGTTGCGTACGGGGATCAGATCGTCCCCTTTGGGACCGGGAAGCCTGGAGCCAAAGATATAGAGCGCCTTTTTAGCGTCGATCCACTGGCCGCTTAGGTAGTCTTTGACCCAAAGCTTTTTAAAGTCTTTTTCTGCTTTGACATGGTACTCCGGATAGTTGAAAGGCCGCAAGTAAAAGTCGAACATCGCCTTTGGACAGCAAAAGAGCACCTTTTGGCCGTTTGAGAGCTCGATTTTGGCTTGGAATTTGGAATAGCGGCGCACATCGAGCATATAGACCGGATCGAGATTGACATACTCCACTTTCATCGGCAAGCTCTTGTTGTGTTCCCCTCCCCACAAAGCGACCAAAAGAGCAAATAGTATCCAAACTCTCATGACTTCTCCTACAACAGATCTTTTTTTCTAAAAAACCAATACCCTAGCCAAGCAAAGACAAACCCAAGCAGTATGGGATAGACAATGGCATAGAGCAAAAAGAGGGTATGGCCAAAGGTATCGAGCAAAAAATACGCTACTGGTCCCATGACGGTGAGCTCCGGATCAAAAAGACTGATGGCTCCGACGCGAAAGACCTCCATAGGGTTGAGCAAAGCGATAGAGATGATCAGATCATCGTTCCATCTGTTTTGAAGCATCAAACCAATCAGGGCTATATCGATAAATGCCAACAGCGTGATCCAAACCACAAAGCTCACCCCCACGGCAACATCGTGAGATTTGACAAGTGTGGAGATAAAAAAGGCGATCCCCAAAAAGACGGCACACAAAGAAAAGAGCAATGCGCTATAGACCAACAGCATCTTCCAAGGCAGCTCCCCCCCTTTAAACAAAGCTCCATAAAGCACCCCCAGCACCAAAGCCAAAAAGACGGGGGTAAAGACGATCACAAAGCGTCCTAGCATCTTGCCCCAGTAGTAATCTCGCAAAGAGATGGGAAAGGAGAGCATATACTCTAGCACCGCACTCTCCCGATCGCCGCTGATGGAGCGCACGGTGGTGACCAGGATGAAGATGGGCAGTATCACGATGGTGACTTGGATATAGATGAGCAGCAGTCGGCTAAGCCCAGTAAAGCCCATCACCACGCTATCGGTAATGCCCGTAATGAAAAAAAGGGCCATCAATCCGCCAAAAATGAGTAAATAGACAAAAAACCACTTGCTTCTGGTGGACTCTCGGATATCGAGTTTGGCCACGAGTGCGAGATTTTTCATCGCCCTATCTTTATGATCTTTTGTTTCACTTCTTCAAAACTCAACACCTTTTTTCCTTTTGGTGGATTTTCATAAGCCCCAAAGCCGTATCCCATAGGCGTAACTACGCCGGCCACATACTTGGCCTTTCTTGCGTCGATCCATTTGCCGCTTTTTGCATCTTTGATCCAGATTTTTACAAACTTCACCTCTGGATGCTCCAAGTGCTGCCACAATATCAGGCATCCGATATCGTCAAATTTATACACTTTTCCCTTTTGATCCACACCCTGGACGGCAAAGTTTCGCTCGCTTATCGCCATTTTGCACCGCTCGCACATATCCCGATCCCAGTGCATCGTGGCCGGCTCTTTGGTGTAGTCCTTTTTGCTGCACCCCATACTCACCAAAAGCAGTCCAAGGATCAAAAACGCCTTAAATCCTCTCATCTTCCACTACTTTACCCAAATCCATGTAAATTTTACGGTTGATCAGCCCCTCTACCTCCTCGATCCTATGGGTAATAAAGAGGGTAGTGATACCCTCAGGAAGCTTTTGGAGCCTTTCGTAAAACCTCTCCCTCGCCTTTGGATCGAGATTGGCCGTGGGCTCGTCAAAGATTAAAGTCTTGGCCTCTTTGGCCAAAGCGATGGCAATGAGCAACTTTTGCTTCATCCCGCCGCTGAGCTTAAAAAAGGGCTTGCTCAAATGATCGGCGATACGCAGTTCCATAGCCTCCGCCTCTTCTTCGATACGCTTAGGCTTTACGTGGCTGCTTTTGCTCACATACTCTATGAGCTCTCTTAGGCTCAAGCGAATAGGCGGGGGCATCTGGGGGATAAAGCCGATGTGCTCCAATACCGCCACCCTTTTTTGGATCGGATCGTACCCCTCTACCAAGATCTCTCCGCTATCGAGATGATAAAAGCCCAAAATCGAGCGCACCAGTGTGGTTTTGCCAGCCCCGTTTGGCCCCATCAGCGCGATCCTATCCCCATCATGAATCACAAGGCTCACATGATCAAGGACATTGATATCCAAAAAACGCTTCACTGCCTCTTTTATCTCTATCATACCAGATTCTTCAACCTAAACTCGAAACTGTACGCATCCTCGTGACACACGTCAAAGCATCTGGCGCACATGATACAGTCCCCATCTTTGACAAACTCTTTGGTGATCCCTTTTTCTTTGCGCTCTTCATCGTACTTGGCCTTGAAGCGCTCGAGCACATGCTCTTCGGGACATGCGATGAAGCAAGCGGCGCAGTGGTCGCACTTTTCCATATCCCACTGCACTTTCATAGGACTCACCCATCCAACGAAGCTGTAGGTGGTTCCGATGGGGCAGATATATTTGCACCAGGCCCTTCTGGAATAGAAAATCTCGAAAAGAAGCACTATGAGCACCCAAGCGATCGCCAGACTCCAGCCATAGACGATAAAGCGGCTAAAGATTCCTACGGGATTGATAATCTCAAAGACCATATAGCCATCGATCGCCGCAGCGAGCAAAAAGATAGCCCAAAAAGCGTAGCGCACCCGTGGGTTGTATTTGCGCTCTTTGATGATGCGTTTGTTGACCAGCTGCTGGTGAAAATACTCCCCGATCTCACTCAAGAGCCCATAGGGACAGACCCATCCGCAAAAAGCCTTGCCACCCACCAAAAAGTAAAATCCCACGATCGTGGAGACCCCGATGATGATATTGGTATGTACATGGTGCTCGGCTGCCAAAATCTCCAGTGATACAAAGGGATCGATGAGATGAAAGCCAAGGAGCCTTGAGCCAGTAAGGGTCCCCTCCAAAAACTGGATATCTAAAAAGTATGAGAGGAAAAAGGCGAGGTTGATTACGATGATGCTCAGCCATCGCCAAAAGCGCCAAGAGGGTCGGATCTTGCCCTCTTTGGTTCGGATATAAAGCGTCGAGAGAATAGGCGCGTTGACTATCTCTCTGACCGGTGCGTTATAGACATCCACATCCCCCTCCTTTTGTTACTGGGCTGCTTTGAGCTTCTGGGCAAATCCAGAGATCTCCGTAGCCAATTGCTCTAGCTGTTCGTCGCTTAGATGTTGCAGCAATCCATACATTACGTAGTTTTTGCGTTTACCACTCTTGAAATCATGCAGAGCTTGTAGGATATACTCTTTGCTCTTGCCCACAAGGGGTGGAGCGATCTGCGTCCCTTGGGCGTTGATCCCATGACAAGAGGAGCAGGTCCTACGAAACAACGGACTCACCTCGATGGCACTGAGGCGTCCTGCCTTTTCTTTGAGGACTTTGAGTTTCTTTTGAGCTTCGCTCTCTTGGCTCACTGTCGGTTTGGAGGGTTTGGGAGCTGGAGTAGCGGAGGCTTTGGGAGCGATTTTGACCTCTTGCTTGGATTTGGCGATGATTTCATGGATCATCTGCAGTCTATGTACCTCCATATCCAGTTTAGCCATATAGAGTATCGCCCACACAGTCAGGGCCGCTGCGATGAGTGCGATGATATGTCGAATCATTTGCTATCCTTTATCTGATTTTGCTTAAGAATCTTTTGCACTTTCTTATTGAACTGGGCCACCTCGTCGGCTAGATGGCGCAGCTGTTCGTCACTGAGTCGATCCACGAGCTGTTTCATCAGTACGTTTTTGCGTTTGCCCGTTTTAAAATCGATCAGCTGCTGATAGATGTAGTCCCCGCTTTTACCCAGCAGCGAGGGACCAATCACACCATTGGCATAGTCGTCGTGGCACGCCGAGCAGTAGACCAAAAAGTCGTGGCTAAGCTTGTTGACTAGCAGCGAGATCTGCACCTTTTCATAAGGATTCTTGATATGACGGTAGGCTCCAAGAGTGGTGAAGCGCCCCTCATCCTCTTGTGTCTGCTCTTTTTTGGCTTTGTTGTAGGAGTAGTAGAATTCCCCTTTATCTTTCGCTTCGGTTTGGGCAGCTTTTTGCTCCTTGAGTGCCCCTTGCGTGATCTTGATCTTGGCGGTAGGCGCCTCAGCCGTTTTTTGATGCTCCTCTTTCTTTTCGCAGCCACTCAGCACCAAGAGTCCAGCCAAAAGAGCGATACTTAACGTGATTTTTTTCATTTTATGCCTTTTTATAGACTTCTTCCCAAGTAGCCCGTGGGATAACTTTGAGTACATCGGTAGGACAAAGCTCCACACACGCCCCACACCCTACACACTTTTGACGGATTTCGGGCACGAAGCCATCCCCTTTTGCCACCATACCGATAGCCTCTTCTTTTTCGGGATAGGGACACAGGTCGGCACAGATGGTACAGGGTTTGCCTACGTAGCTCTCCACCTTTTTGAGCAGATCGATTTGGAGCTGGCGTTTTTCGCTTGGATTTGGGATATTGTACACCTTTTTGGCTCTGCGCTCTGCCGGAGTTAAGACTTTGGTATGCTCGAATATGAGATCTCTCTCGCTAGGAGGCACCGGTTTGTTGTGCAGTGCCAAACAGGCCTCTTCATTGGCCACTACCGCCACACCCATATGGACTTTGTGCACATCTTCGGCCACCTCGTGCTCCAGCGCACCGCTGGGACAAGCTAGGATACAAGGCAATGCCTTGCACAAATAGCAGCCTCTGCGGTCTGGATCGATGTAAGCCGTGCCAAGGGCCGCTGGATTGTCTATATCTTCCAAAAGGATCGAATCGTACGGACAGACCTGTAAACACTGCCCGCACTTTATACATAGAGCCAAAAAGTGGTGCTCCTCCACGGCTCCGGGCGGACGCAAGCGCACCTTCTCTTTTTCGAGCAGCACCTCGCCTCCTGCGATCGTGCCTACCGCCGCGAGTCCCAGCACCCCAAGGCCCGCTATTTGCTTGAGAAACTTTCGTCGTTTTTTCTCTTCGTTCATAACCCCTCCTCATACATTAGTGGCTGTGGATCGGTGAGTAGCTTCACGGGCTCGCTAAAAGGGGCCAGTTTGGCCAAAAAGTTTAGGATCGAGATCACCGGCGAGCCGTAAAAGAAGCGTACATTCGGATTGAGCAGCCAAATCTTATCCGCATAGTAGTAGAGCGTATAGGGAATATCCCCTATGCCGTCATTATCGGCATCTATTCCTTGATAATCGTCCCAGTAGTTTTGCCACCAGTGGTTTTGGACCGAGTGGATGCGGCCGCTGTCGTCGTAGACATTTTCCATATTGCCCTTGAAAACATTGTGGGTGATGTCGTTGTGGATGCTCAACGAGTGAAAATGGATCCCTATGGAGTTGTACAAAATCTTGTTACCCACGATTTTGTTGCGTTTGGTGGGATCAAAAGGGGAGCGATCGATATACATCCCTTTGGCACAATAGAGAATAGTATTGTTGCGGATAGTGAAGTTGTCCGCATCTTTGAGGCCTATGCCCATCCCCGTCGTACCGATAGAGCTCATGATCACATTCCCCTCGGCTATTGTATCTCGTGAGTACATAAAAAATATCCCCACGCTATTGTGTTTGTAGATATTGTCCTTGACGATATTTTTGCCCGCGTACATGAAGTGCAGACTATAGCGCCCATATTCCCCTACATTGTGCTCGATCCTGTTGCCGTGGCTGTACCAGACCACAAAATCTCGGCTTTTATAAAGATGGTTATGGCGCAGTACATTGTCGTTGCTATACCATAGCCGCACCCCATCGCCTCTAATACCTAAAGGAAAGGGCTTGGAGCTGATATAGGTGTGCTCTATGGTAGAGTGGTGTACCTTTTGTAGATCGATACCAAAGAGCGAATCTGTGATGGTGCAGTGGCTGATCCGCACAAAATCGGCATCTTTGATAGAGATCCCAGCATCGATACTCTCATGCTCCTTACCGCTGCCTCGGATGGCAAGATTTTTTAAGATCACGTTTGAGCTTCTGATCTTCACCACCGTGCCGTTACCCTCCCCATCGATAATGGTCTCGTTGCCCTCTCCTACGATCATAAGAGGCTTATCGATAATGATAGAGCCTTTAAAGAGCCCTTTGGGGAGTTCGATTTTTGATCCTGCCGGGGCCTTGTCGATCGTCTCTTGCAGTAATGAAGCTGACATCATACAAGCAAGTCCCACGAGCAAGATCACCCTTTTCATTGCGCCTGTTTCTCTTTGAGATATCTGTTTTTGGAGATGATGGCTAGGAGCGTAAAAAAGCTAATAGCCAACAAAAGCCAAAATCCGATAGTGGGATAGGAGTGGGTGGTAAACTGAGCCACTTTCCCATCCCCAAATACCGTGGGCATAAAGGGCTTGATCTTGAAAGCTCCCCAGTCGTGCATATGGTGACCAAACCAGTAGAGCCAGTAGGCGTAAAATCCCAAGAAGATAAAAGGCAGCGCTACGGCGATCCACATGATGTAGTTGAGCCACTTCCAGTCATAGAGGATAAAAAGCACATAGGCAAAAGCCAAAAGTACCAATACATACGGGGCTATCATCCTCAGATACGGAGCCCCCCGCTCCATCGGATCCATTCCGATGAAATGGTTGATCGTATTCATCTCATGCACGTCTCCACTAAAGCCATCAAAGTGGTAGTACACAGGAATACCCTCGGGAAAAGCGTCTTTTGGATAATTTGGAGCCTCCAAAGCCACATACCAAATAGGCGCGCTCGCCGCCCCAATTTCTGCGTCATATTCAATCATCTTGTTTAAATGGGGGTTTTTATTTTTATCCAGAGCCTCAGGTGGTGTATTTGGACTGACATAACGCCCTTTCATATAGTAGTCCCAAACCTTGTACGCAATTGATGGGATTTTGTCTGCTTTACCCTGTTTGGCAAGGTATTGCACATCGTGGGTGAGGACCGCTGGTATCACAAACCAGTAGAGTAAAATTGCCAAGGCAATTAAAGCATAGATCTGATACTTCTTCATCGTCCGTTCCTTTAGGGTTTAGATTATGATACTATCTTTTATTTCTCCCGCCTATGATATACATCAAAAAATTATCTATTACTATTTTTAAAATAAGCTAGGATTATAAAAATAGTGATAGATAATAAGGGGGCCAAAGGCCCCGGAAGATTAGAATAGATGAGCGTTTTTATCCACCCATTTGAGGTATTCGATGATATCTTTGATCTGTTGATCGCTCATATGCTGGTTAGGCATACGGAGGTTGAAAGCGTCGATCATAGCTTTGATATATGGGTCGTTGTAATATTTAGCCGGATTTTTGATGTAATCAGCCACCCATTTTTCACCATTTTCGTGTCGTTCAAGTACTCCAACAAGGTCTGGACCGGAGCTTACTTTTCCAATGACGTGACATCCGTTACATCCGCCCTCTGCAAAAGCCTCTTGACCTCGCTTGGCAGCTTCGCTCATAGGAGTGGCCAGTTTTTTAACCAGCAAGTCCTTAGCCCGGATACCCACATCCGCCGCTTTAACCAGGTATTGCCATGCTTGATACTGGAAGTTGATAGCTGTTTCGATATCGCCTTTTTTGAGGGCCTCTTCGGCTTTTTTCTCTTCAGCCGCCACTTTGCTATATTGATCAAGAGCATCTTCTACAAGCTGTTTGACTACAGGAAATTTCTCATAATGGTTCTCTTTGAGAAATTTTACTACGCTTTGGATCACTTTTTTAGTCGCTTCATTAAGAGCCACAGTCTTTTTATACTCTTTCATGAGCTCTTCTTTGCTCATTTTTTTGAGTTTGATCTTTTTAACAGAGGTATATTTTTTGTTTGGATCTTTGACCATCAAGTATCCCATCATCTCTAAGTGGAGTGCAGAACAAAACTCCGTACAATAGTATGGGAATACCCCCTCTTGATCGGCTTTGAAAGTTACAGCCACCGTTTTACCGGGCTCAAGTGAGGCGTGGACGTTGTACCAATCCACGGTAAATCCGTGGGTCTCATCCTCGGCCCGCTCAAGATTGGTCAGATAAAAAGTCACAAGATCACCCTTGTTGACGGTGACATGCTCAGGATTGATATGGCTTCTCACAAGCGTGCCGTAAACATAGACATGATTACCCTCACGCTCAATATGCTCTTGGCCCGCTAGAGTTTTACCTTTGTGGGGTTTGCCCGTAAATGGATTGGTGCCCATTGGATAGCGCACTTCTGGATGGAGTTTACTCGCCCTAATGGCTACGGCTTGGTGCGGCTCGCCCAAAGGTACGGGCATATCGTAGATCAGCTTCATCTTCTTACCGCTAATATCGATGAGCTGATGGTTTTGGGGATGCAAAGGTCCAATCGGATTGAATCTATCAATCGCCAGTTTATTAAGGGCTATTATGTATTCACCTTGAGGATCTTCTGTCTTGCCCTCCATGCCACACAGGTGACCGATATTGTAGTTGACGTTGACTCTATCTTTGACTTCACATGTTAAGTAGTTCCACTTGACCACTTGACTATCAACATACAAAGAGGTATAGATCTCTCCTTCGGTTTTCCATTTGGGACCATACTGGTTGTGCAAAGGTCCAAGACCAAGCTCTGCTTGACAATGCATCGCCTTTTTCATATCGATAATCGGAATACCATAGGGGTCTTTACCAGCAAAATCTTTGTTTTTGATAGCCTCCATAATCTTTTTAAAATCATACACGGTAGCGTGGGTATCGAGCTTGCCGCATACTACTATATAGCGGCCGTCTGGGCTTACGTCCACGCCGTGGGGAGACTTTGGCTCTGGGATCAAAAAGAGGCAGTTATTCTTGACAGCCACATCAATAGGAATTACTTTTATCCCGTTAATTACTTTGACATTTCTTGGATCCTTGGCTAACTCAGCTAGCTTCATCCAGTTATAAACATGTAAGTAGTCCGTATCGTTTCGGCTACATCCAGCCTCAAATGGCGGTAAGCCTTTTTCGATACCACCCGTATACATCTCGGAGTTGAAAGAGTTGGTAAAACCCCACCCATAACTCATCTCTTTACCGGCATCGGAGAGGTCTTGCATATATGGAGGCATCTCTATGACAAAAGATTTCTCAGGAATGATCCGACCCTTTTCATGGTCAAATTTCCATACTGTCACACCGCCTCGGTACACGTCGGGATACTCTTCCATAGGGTGATAGTTATTATCAAAAGGGGCCGCATATTGACAAGCTTCTAGAATATATTCGCTATTTGGCGTAAAAAAGGCTCCGCCGTGGTCGGATTTGAAGACCGGGTTGACTACGATCTGCTTGGTCACAAAATCTTTAAGATCGATAACGGCGAGGCGTGGATTGGCTTTGTCGTTGATGACAAGCCATTTGCCATCATACACTCCTCCTGTTTCACTCAAAGCTGGATGGTGCGTATCACCCCAAGTGATCGGCTTGCCGTGATACCATCCCTCTTGCAGCACTTTTTTAGTATCATCATCATAGCCCCACCCTTGCCAAGGCTCGGGAGTAAAAACACCAATAAACTTCAAAATTCGCATAGAGGGTACGCCATAGACCATAATCTGACCTGATTGCCCCCCAGAACTAAAGACGATATATTTATCATGCTTACCCGAGGGGGTATAGGTCTTGGCCGCCGCCAAGATATCGTCTTGAGTCAAACCTCTTTCTTTCATAATCTTTTCAAGCTCGCTTTGCGCCAATGCACCGCTGCCCATCAAGCCAACCGCAGCTGCGAGACTGAGCAGCCGTCGAACCGTTCGCTTCATTACTCCTCCTTTATAGTGTTAAACAACCGTTAAAACCATTATAAATCCAAAATCCTTACCTAAATCTTAAAACTATAAGATTTGTATAACTTTTTTAGGGGATAAGAGCTCTTAGGAGAGTATTTTTGTGACACTTTTAAGATTTGTGACATTTTTGTGACATTTTTATTGTAGAGGATAAAATCCCTATTTTATGGGATTTTTATAAAAAGTATGACATTTTTGTGGCAATTCTTATCCAAAATAAACTTAAAAATTTCGATTATATTGAACCGAGCTCTTTTTCAAACCAGTTGAGTTTGTCTCTTAGCTCCACTACTTTGCCTACTACGATAAGTGCGGGGGTTGGGAGGTCTTTAGCCTTTTGGGCAATATCTTCAAGCGTCCCTATGATAGTCCTTTGCTCTAGGGTGGTGCCTTTGGAGATGACGGCTACAGGGAACTCTTTGGGCTTGCCTATCTCTATAAGCTTAGCAGCAATTTGGCCAAGGTTGTGCAGCCCCATCAAAAAGACGATTGTATCATCTGTCTTGAAATTTTCCCAAGGAATCTGACTTGCTTCTTTATTGGGTGCTTCGTGTCCAGTGACTACGCGAAAACTCACGCTCACGCCTCTATGGGTAACGGGGATACCAGCGTAAGCAGGCACAGCAATAGAGGAGGTAATCCCGGGTATCACTTCAAATTCAATCCCTCGCTGGGCCAAATAGGCCCCCTCCTCACCTCCTCGGCCAAAGACAAAAGGATCGCCCCCTTTTAAACGAACCACCACATCGGCTCTTAGAGCGCTTTGATAGATCACCTCGTTGATCTGATCTTGAGGCAAGATATGCTTGCCATCCTCCTTGCCCACGTAGATACACTCACATCCATTCTTGGCCATCGTAAGAATTTGCGGATTGGCCAAACGATCGTAAATAATAATATCGGCCTCTTTAATGACTCGAGCTGCTTTGAGAGTAAGCAGCTCAATATCTCCCGGCCCGGCACCTGTGAGATAGACTTTCCCCATCACATCTCCTTTGGATATAAAACTCTATGGAGATTATATATCATACAACATTTTGTCTGCCTGAGAGCGTATCCTTGAGATGAGTAAAGGAGGTCAGGTCATCAAAGAGATAGTAGTCGAATGAGCTTCATCAGCAGACTCTAACCAACTTTTGACTATAATCAAAGCAAAAAAAGCAAAAAACAGAGGATACCATGCAACAACAACCCAATCAACAAGTATGTGTCGAAGAGGATGAAATCGATCTAATAGAGTTGCTGCGCACGCTCAAAAGACGACGAAAAATTATCTACAAAGTCACGGGAGCCATCACCCTACTAGCTATCGTCTACGTCCTCTTCAAAACTCCTCTTTACGAGGTCAAGGCTAATCTACGCATAGGTTTCATCGGAGAGAAGCTGCTGGTAGATCCCACCACCTTGGCCAAAACTCTCCAATCGGTCTACCACACAGACGAGCCTGATTTCAAATCCAAAGAGCTCAACGCCAGCGGCGCTTATGTGGATGCGGTCAAGACCAGCAGGAAAGTCAAAAACTTCCTGCAGATCGTCACCTACGGTCTCGACAACGACAAAGCCATCGCCAAGACAAAAGAGCTGGTCTCCTACGTCCAAAAAGAGTACCAGCCCAAACTAGACCAATACATCCTCAACACAAAAAACGAGATCGAGCAGCTCAAAATCCAAAAGAAAAATATCTTAGAGATTACCATCCCAAATCTCAAGACACAAATTAAACTGATAGAAGATATGAAAATCCCACAAATAGATAAAAAGATCGAACTACTTAAAACTCAGGATCTCGAAAAGCTCAAGATCCAACTCTCGATCCTCGAAAAACAGAAAATTCCAGAGATCAAAAAGAAGATAGAGTTTTATGAAAAATATAAGATTAAAGATATCAAGGACAAAATCGCCTTTTACTCCCAAAAGCTCAAAGAGTACAACAAAGCAGTACAAGCGCTATATGAGCAATTTAATAAATCTGACGATACAAAAGTGATGATCGCCTCCATCCAGATGGTTAACTACCAAAATCTTATCCTCGATCTTCAAAACAAGATAAAAGATTTGCAACTGGAAAAGATCAAGATTATCGAGGAGATCATCCCTCAACTAGAAGACAAAATCGAAAACATCAAAAATGTGGATATGAAAAAAATCAAATATCAAATTGATAATATCCTAAACGTCAAAATTCCCCAGTTAGAAAAAGAGAAAGAAAAAATCCGTCTAGCAGAAATTAAGAAGATCCAAGATCGTATCCTCGCTCAAAAAAATCAGATCACCCAAATTAACAACAAGATCAAAGTACTTAAGTACAAT
>JALWCE010000080.1:25630-27902 GCA_027036935.1 Nitratiruptor sp.
CCCCGGCAAATATCCAAAATTCCAAAGTAGTTGGCGGCTTCATCACCAAAGATCATCCAGCCAAACCAAAACGTAAGCTTATTGTTGTCGTCGCTTTCATCACCGGTTTGATCTTATCAATTTTCTTAGTATTTTTGATCGAGTTTTGGGAGGAGAACAAGAAGAGATTGGAAGAGGCTTAAAGAAAAGGATGGCTTTTGCCGTCCTTTGAAGTTTTGATGCCGTATAGAATACCGAATATTTTGGACTATACCAGCAACCCCACCCCATAATTTGATAATTTCGGGTGACCGAAAATAACTACTATCTTCTCGTAACTATTTATCAAAAACGAAGCTGCTCCAAGCACACCTGCAAAATACAAAACTTTGAATTTTACAATTTCCAAGCGTATTTTGATCTTTTCTTTCATATCCATAGAGCAATTATAGTAGATTTACTGGAAAAATCGCTATATATAGTATAAGTGATTGACAGTTTCGTGTAATTACATTATAATTACTTTATAGCAAATGAGAGGGGGAAAATATGGCGAAACTCATTACAATAGGAAATTCTAAAGGTATTAGAATCCCCCAACCCATAATCAAGCAAGCGAATCTTGAAAATTGTGAAATCGAATTTGTAGTCACACAAGAGGGATTACTACTAAAACCCATCAAAAATAGAAGAGCCGAGTGGCGAAAAAATATCGAAGAAATTCTTGCTAAAAGTGAAGGACAACAAGATGAAGGTATTATAGAAGAGTTTCTTAATGAAAAATTTGAAGATTGGGAATGGTAACAAAAGTTTCAAGATTTGAAATATATCTAGTAGCCCTCGATCCTACCGTAGGCTCTGAAATTCAAAAGACACGGCCTTGTATTGTAATTTCTCCCGATGAAATCAATATTTTACGAACTGTCATCATTGCTCTTCTGACTAGCAAAGGCTTTAATTTTATCTTCCGACCAAAAATAAAGTTCCAAAACAAAGAGGGAATGGTGCTATTGGATCAAATAAGAACAGTTGACAAAAAAAGACTCATTAAAAAAATCGGCAAAGTAGATGAAAATAAGGCAAAAGAGATTGCCAATACGCTAGTAGAGATGTTTAGATTTTGAAAATTTTTTCTATTAACGCGATAAAATTTGGATTGAAAATCGTTAAAGCAAAAAGAGTGATGCCTATTAATACTTTTAAAAGCAAGGCAAGTTGTCTGACTTCTCCTCCCAGCTCGTTAATCTCTGCCCTTAATTCATTAATTTCGGCTCGCACAAACTCTTTTGTAGCCAATTCATCACACAGTTCTCTTGGCAAAGTATATTGCATAACAAACCTTGTGAATTTGCTCTATTATACCAAATAATCTGTTCTCTACACTGTCCGAGCAAAGTGAGAAACTATTCGCACAAGTGGCGAAAGTTTTGAATATTCAATTTTTGAGATTATCAATCGTTTTTATCGAAAGATACATAGGTGTTGTACTGTGTTTCTCTAATGTTTGCATAGTCACAAAGCCATACTTCTTATAAAAATCCATAGCATCCTCTTTCGTATCTACGACAATACCCACGCAACCATAACGTTCCTTGAGTTCTATCGCCTTTTCGATACCAAATTTCAAAAGTTTTTCACCAATTCTTTTGCCTTGATATTTTCTATCCACAGCCAATCTACCAATGCGAAGCACAAGAATATCTTCATAAGGTTTTTTCACATCCAAAGAAGCTTTTTTGATAGAGGAAGCACTGATAGTGATATATCCAATCACCCTAATGTTTTCATGTATGACATATGTAACTCCCACAAAATATTGGTATTGATTTTGATAAGCGTACTTTTTCAAAAAGATATTCAATAGCTCATTCCCGCAATCGAAACTATCCCTTTTATGCCTTTTGGATAGCTTTTCCATTACCACGAATCAATCTTTGCAGTGCCTTTGTAGGCTGCGATTGCTTTTCTATTCTCTCATACTCTTCTTCGGTAATAGTGATGGGTTTGAGTATAAACTCTTCTGGTATAGTCTTTATAGCGTTGAAATAGTATCTAAGCGCTTCATTGACTATATAATTCTTTTTTACTCCTTTTACCAAAATTCGCCGTAAAGCCCCGAGCTTTAGCTCTGGGGATATAAGGCGACAAAAGAGTTGAGAGGGGATTTATTCCTTTTGAAACTCTTTTGATTGTATAAGTTCAAAAACATATGGCACTCTTCAAGGAGAGAAGAGTGCAAATCAGATATGGTTTGGCAGGAGTAAAGGGGTATAAAAGATTAGAGAGGATGTAC
>JALWCE010000081.1 GCA_027036935.1 Nitratiruptor sp.
CCTTATAGTCGCTCCCAAACAGGAGCGCTCCTTTTTTCAAGCCTACACAGACAAAAAGGTGATCCCCGGTGGCCAAAGTCGCCAAGAGTCGATCAACAAGGCTTTGGAACATATCACAACCCCCTATGTGCTCATCAGCGATATCGCAAGACCCTGTGTCCAGCCAGATGTGGTGGAGACTCTTTTGAGACATAAAGGCGAGGCGGACTGTATCGCGCCATTTATCCCAGCTACCGATACTGTAGTCTTCGACGACACGCCATTAGATCGCTCCAAAATCAAACTGATCCAAACCCCCCAGCTCTCCCGTACCGAAATTTTGGCCAAAGCGATCGCGGGCGAAGAGTTTACAGATGAGAGCAGCGCCATCAAAGCGAGTGGTGGCAGCGTGCTCTATATTCCCGGAGACCCAAAACAGCGCAAACTCACCTACAAAGAGGATCTGAAATTTTTGGAGTGCTTGCAAAAACCCGTATCTAGCCAAAGAGTCGGCATGGGATTTGATGTGCATCCCTTTTGCGAGGGGCGTCCTTTGATACTATGTGGGATACAGATCCCCCACTCTCATGGTCTAGCCGGCCACTCCGACGCGGATGTGGCGATCCATGCCCTCATCGACGCCCTGCTAGGAGCCGCCGGATTTGGAGATATAGGAGAGCTTTTTCCAGACAATGATCCTGAGTATAAAGATATCGACTCTACTAAACTTTTACAACGCTGTACGCAGCTACTGCGTCAAATGGGCTTTGAAATATACAATGTGGACTTAACCATCCTAGCTCAAAAACCAAAACTTCTTCCATATAAAGAGAAAATGCGAAGCACCATCGCCTCGCTTCTTGCTCTCCCCAAAAGCCGTTGCAATATCAAAGCCACCACTACCGAGAAACTCGGCTTTGTAGGCCGCCAAGAAGGGATCGCGGCTCAGGCGACAGCCACACTCAAATACTTTGATTGGAGTACAAATATATGAAGATTTTAATCGTAGAGAACGAATTTTACCTCGCCCAAAGCATCAAGTCCAGACTTTTAGAGATAGGATATCAGTGTGAGATGGCAGCTAGTGTCAAAGACGCCCTAAAAGACCTCAATTATGATGTGGTACTGCTCTCTACCAACATCAACGGCCAAGACTTCTATCCTGTTATTGAAGCCTTTAAGGATAAGATTATTATCTTGCTCATCTCCTACATCTCCCAAGACACCGTCTCCGCACCTCTTAAAGCTGGAGCCAACGACTATATTCTCAAACCTTTTATGATGGAGGAGCTCATACGAAAGATCGAACACTTCATAGAACATGAACGCTTAGTCAAAGAGAATAGAGCCTATAAAGCCTACATCGCCAACAGCCTCAAAGAGATCGATATCGATACCCTTTCGCCAAAAGAGGCGCTCCCCCTTTTTATCAAAACCAATTACCAAAAATATGCCGATGCCTATGCTTTTAAGATGGCCGAACTTCTCAAAGAACCTTTTCACTACTACTCTTTGAGTGATAAAAAAGCCCTTAGCGCCATTAGGAGTGAAAAATCTACTCAATTTTTGTACATCACCGAATATCAAAGCCTCAAAAAGAGCGAAAAAGCTCAGTTTTTGGAGATAATTAAAGACAAGCGAGCCATCATTTCTACGACAGATGCTATAGAAGAGGAGCATTTTTCATTCAATATGATCGAATTTAACAGCGACAACAAAATCTTCGACCGCAACGATATCCTCACCATAGACGAGTATGTCAAATATATCATTCTCAACTATCAGTACAAATTTCCCGATACTATGCTCTCCAAGAAACTTGGAATCTCTCGAAAAAGTTTGTGGGAGAAGAGAAAAAAGTATGAAATCTTCAAGAAAAAATAGCGCCCTGCACATCGATCGTGAAGCTTTGGCGACCTTAGCCCTCGTGCAAGAGGGGCTTCTTAGCCCCATAGACAAACTGATGAACTCCAAAGAAGCCGCTCAAGTAGACACCACCAAACTCTACAAAGGCAAAAGTTTCCCTTTTTCCTTTATTTTAGCTCCTAGTGGAAGACGCAACGAAGAGGTCCTTAAAAATCTGCGTCCCGGAGAGGATGTAGATTTGATTCAAGCAGAACAAAAGGTTGGCCAAATAAAAGTGGAAGAGGTTTTTGGAATAGAGCCTCAAAAACGTTTAGAACATATCTATGGCACCGCCGACCTCTCCCATCCGGGTATTCAAGCAACTCTTAAGCGTCTTGGACACTACGCCGTAGCCGGAAAATTTTGGGTCGATTTTGAAGAGATCAAAAGGCACAAACAGCTTTTGGCCAAGCGCAAAAAGGAGCTCAAAGCCAAAAATATAGCGGCCATTATGCTTGCAGCCAAACCCCTGCACAGAGCCCACGAGCGACTCATTCGCCTAAGCCTGGAAAACAATGACCTCGTAGTGCTCTTTTTACTCAAGCCCTATGTCAAGGAGCGCTTTTCGTATGAGCTGCGCTATCGCACCCTCGAGTATTTCGTCAAAAACTACCTCCCCAAAAACAGAGTCCTCATCGTCCCACTGGAAAACACTTATATTTTTGCCGGCTACAACGAGCTGATTTTAGACGCCATCGTGGCCCAAAACTTTGGCTGTAACAAGCTTATCGTGGGCAAAAACCACGCGGGACTTGGCCTATACTACGACAAAAACAGCGTCAAAAGCATTTTCGACGGTCTCAAAGGTATCAACATCGCTGTTGAGACCGTCAGCGAATTTGTCTACTGCAACGAGTGCAAAAC
>JALWCE010000082.1 GCA_027036935.1 Nitratiruptor sp.
CCATATGCTCGACTACTCCTCTTTTATAGTCGAAGGAGCGATCGCCAGAAAAGAGTCACGAGGTGCACACTACCGAGAGGACTATCCCCAGAGGGACGACGAACACTTTTTGAAACATACCTTTGCCTATATGGATGAAAAGGGAGATATCCGACTCGAATATGGCGATGTGGTGATCACTCAGTTTGAACCGCAAGAAAGAAAATATTAAGAGGGTATGACATGAAACTAACACTAAAAGTTTTTCGATTTAATGCCGAAACCGACTATCTACCGCACTACGACACTATCGAGATGGAAGTAGATCCTAAAGAGGTGGTCCTTGATCTTCTCAACCGGATCAAGTGGGAGCATGATGGCAGCTTCACATACCGCAGAAGCTGCCGCCACGGGATTTGCGGCAGCTGTGCTATCAAAGTCAATGGACGCAGTACGCTCGCTTGCAAAGAGCGGGTCGTGGATATGGTGGACACCTTTGGCACTGAGCTGATACTTGAGCCCGTGAGCAAAAAACGAGCCGTTAAAGATATGGTAGTAGATAAAGCCGATTTTTGGCAAAAGTACGACAAAGTGATCCCTTGGCTTGTAGCTGAGATAGACGAACATCCCAAGATGGAAAATATCATTCCCCCACGCGAAGCAGAAAAACTCGAAGATGCAGACTACTGCATCCAGTGCGGCTGCTGCTACTACGCTTGTCCGGTGGTAGAGGTCAACGAAGAGTATCTGGGGCCTGCCGCTTTTGAAAAAGCCTATCGTTTTACGGCCGATGTGCGAGATCACGCCAAGAAAGATCGGCTAGAGATCGTAGATCAACTGGGCCAAGGGGTATGGGATTGCGTCAAATGTTTCGAATGCGCCGAAGCGTGTCCCAAACATATCGATCCTATCGGTAAGATCACCAAGCTACACAATCAGATTTTTGAAGAGGGTGTGGCCAAGAGCAATGTAGCCACTAGACACGCTGTGGGATTTAAACGCTCTATCAAAAAGCACGGAATTTTGGATGAGGGAAATTTAGTCCTTTATAGCGAGGGTTTTGGAGTATTTAAACATATCCCAGAAGCCCTTGAAATGTTTAAAAAAGGCAAAATCGTCCTACCTTGGAATATGCCAAAATCCAAAAATCTCGATGAAATTAAAAAACTTGTCGATATTGCTTCGACGGTGAAATTTTAAAGGATAGCCTATGAGTAAATTACGATACGCCCTGTATACCGGATGTACTGCCAGAGAGAGTACGCCAGAGCTTCTCAAATCGACTCTGGCCATTGCCAAAAAACTGGATATCGAGCTGGTACTTTTGGATGAGGCGAGCTGCTGTGGGGCAAGCCACCTACAAGACTTTGATCCTTTTCTTAGCCTTGTACTCAACGCCAGAAATATCTGCTATGCCGAAAAAAAAGACCTGGATATGGTCACCATCTGCAACACCTGTCAACTTAATACGGCGATGACCAAGCATAAACTCGACTCCGATCCCGAGCTCAAAGCCAAAGTCAATGAAAAACTTGAAGAGGTGGGACTCGTGTATCTAGGCACGAGTAGTGTGCGCCATTTTCTCTATGCGCTTATAGAAGACTATGGATTGGAGAACTTGCGAGATAGAGTGGTCAAACCCCTAAGCCATCTTAACATCGCCCCATTTTATGGCTGTCACAATATTCGGCCAAGTGAACTCCATCACCATTTTAACCGAACCAAGGAAAATCCCTACAATCCAACCTCTTTGGATGAACTTATAAAAGCACTAGAGGGCAACAGCGTAGAGTACGAGCATAAAAATAAATGCTGTGGCTTTCATGTAGACCTCCAAGCACCCAAAACTTCCAATATCCTCACAGGTAACGCCATCGTGGACGCTTTGGACAATAACGCCGATGTGATGGTGACCCCTTGTCCTTTGTGTCATCTCAATCTAGATGTCAAACAAAAAGCGGCCACTAAAGCGGTCAACAGAGACTTGCCCAATCCCATGCCAATTCTACATCTACCCCAACTCATAGGTCTCGCCCTTGGCTGCACTCCCCAAGAGCTCGGTCTACAACACCACGTTACGGAGGTACCGGCGTAAGCCTCCCTCCTAAAGCTTTTGCTTGGTAGGAAAAATAGAGCACTTAAACGCTCTGGCAATCAATTCTAATATAGTCACGATAATAACTGAACCCGGCAAAATCGAGATGGGAAAGAGGAAAAGAATTTTAAAAACATCTATAAGCTGTTTGTTAGCCTCCCGTACAAGCTCCTCATTCTCTCTCTCTTTTAGATAGATCTGCGCCATCCGTTTGGTCTCTTTATACTCTCGCAAAGTAACGACCCAAAATCTCTTCAACGAGCGTTTGAGTTTTCGTACGATCTTTTTCATAAAAGAATTTTATCCAAAACTTGGGAAGAGTTAAATAGGATATTTTTTATCCTAATTTAATTTTTTTCCTGTACAATAAAAAGCGAAAAAATCTTATCCAAAGGAGGCAGTATGCCAAAGATCAATAGATATGTGGACATCTCTCAAATCGATAGAGAGGCCAAAAAAGATTATATCGACCGACACTCCCCTTTTATTCATTGCGAAAAAACGGCCAAAAAGGGCGAGAAATTCAAGGTCAATGTAAAAGTAGGTAACGAATACTGCCATCCGGATGATTTTGATCACTATATCGCCTATGTACAGCTTTGGGATGGTGAGCGACTTTTGGGACAAGCCACTTTCACACCTGGATCCCTTGGCAATCAATGCTCCCAAACCGAAGTGGACTTTTTCATAGTACCTACCAAAAAGCTCAAACTCACAGCAATGAGTTACTGCACCAAACATGGGCTTTGGGAAAGCGATCCAGTAGAAGTAGAAGTTATCGAATAAATTATCTTTAGGGGCCCTTGCCCCTTTTTTAATCTCACTTTAACCGCCTCTTTTGTATCATTCTCTTTATGAATGGCTCTCAACTTAAAATTTTATACCAACTCTATTTGCACCAATGGATAGGAACGTCATATATGGATCCGATCAATCAAGAAAATCTTTTTACCCAATCTTTACCAAACGATTTAGAAGAGCTCAAAAAGATCGTTTCGCAATGCCATCTTTGCGATCTAGCCAAAACACGCAAAAACGTAGTCTTTGGGGAGGGTAATCCCCATGCAAAGCTTATGTTCATAGGTGAAGGGCCCGGAGCCACCGAAGATGAGACGGGACGGCCTTTTGTAGGAAGAGCGGGCCAACTGCTCACCAAAATGATTGAAAATGTACTACACATCCCTCGAAGCGAAGTGTACATAGCAAATATCGTCAAATGCCGTCCGCCAAACAACAGAGTCCCTACACCCGAGGAAGCCCGTACCTGCATCCCCTATCTTTTTAAGCAAATAGAGCTTATCGATCCTAAAATCTTGGTGGCCCTTGGAGCGACGAGCTATCGCTGGCTCACCGGCGATACTACGCCCATATCCAAGGTGCGAGGGCAAACGATAGAGTTTCAAGGACGGATTTTAATCCCTACTTTTCACCCTAGCTATCTATTACGCAACCCTTCAAAGAAAAAAGAGGCCTATCAAGACCTACTTAAGATAAAAGAGCTGCTATGCGAAGTGTAATCTTTTCTCTATTACTCTTTTGTTTTCTGTTCGCAAACGGAAAATATCTCTCTCCCATTCCCTTACCCAAAAGCTATTTTATCGATCTTGATATCTATCCTTGCGATAGCTACTGCTTGCAAGAGCATCTTAAAAACGGCGAAATATTCTCCTTTTTGGCCAAAGCCTCGCCAAACAATATTGGGAAACTGCAAAAAGAGTATCAAAAATTTGCCGCCTTGTTCGATATATCCTCATTTTTACCTACCCAGACTCTTCATATCACAATACTCTCTTCTAAAGTGCTCGCTCCATATACCAATACGATCATAAAATCTTTAAACGCATATGTAGTACGAAAAGGGATCAGCTATCAAATAGAGACAAAAATTTACGATCAACCATCCCAGATCCAAGAGTCCATAGATCAGGCCTACCAAAGCGATCTTATCATACTGCCTCTTAGTTTTGATCAAAAAGAGATACTCTCCACTCTCTCTAGCACGGTGCCTATCTTCGTACCTACGCTACATAAATCTTTTATACCCCAAACCTCTCCTTTGATCTTTTTTGGCGGAGTAGATTACATAGATCAGCTCGACAAACTCCTACGCCTTGCCCAAAACAAAGTGGCCATCTTCTATCTCAAACAATCCGCTCTTTCTCAAAAATTAACCGATCATCTACTTCAACAACCAAATATCTTGGCCAAAACATATCCCATTGACAAGACCGCCTCAAACCTTAAAGGATATTTCAAAAATCATTACGAACTCAACCATTTTAGCATCGTACTCAACACTCCCCTTGTCAAAACGGCCCTCATCCTTTCCCAACTCACTCTGTATGATATCCATCCCAAAAACAAACTCAGCACCCAGATCAACTACTCGCCCAAACTCTTTACCCTCACCCAGCCAAGAGACAGAGAAAATTTTCTTTTAGCCTCTTGCATCGATAGGCTCGATCCCAAAGCTGAGGCGATGTTGGAAGCTTTCGATCTTAATCCCTCTTTTGACTGGCTCACTTATGCCATATCCGTCGGAAGCGATATCTTTTTCTCCCGCCGATATGGATTTAGACGAGAGAGTCATGAAAATATCGAAAAGCAACAAATTCGCTACAATACAAAAATATGGAGAAGTAAAGAATTTAGTTTTGTACCGATTGCAGTACCTGTACAAACTCTTGAGGGGGACGTGCCGGACGGAGCCCACGCATACATACCAAAGTAATCGTCATTTCAAAACATAAAAGTTCCTCTTTTTTGATCCAGTGATAGAGCCGCACTACGGCTCCTTTGGCCTCTAAAAGCTTTGTACCTACTTCTAGCATATCGCCCAAAAAAGCTGGCTTATGATAGTGGGCCTCTAAGGATTTGACAACAAAATGGTACTCTCCAGATTTTGGTGAAATTTCTTTGGTAAAAAAGATCTCGCTCCTTGCTCTTTCACAAAAATTGATATATTTGCTATGATAAACAATCCCGCCGGTATCCACATCCTCATAATAGACTCGTATCTTCATCCTTACCAATCCAGCACCAATGAGATCATTAACGTACGATCCATCTTCTTTTTATGCTCGGGAGGATGATTTTTATAATCGATTTTATAACTTAGTCCTAGTTTTATCTTACCGTCTATCGTATTGTATAAAGAACTTTTGGAGTATAAAAACCAATTGGATGGGCGGGAAAGATCTGAGCGCCAATTGGCCTCTTCCACAAAGCTAAGAGCAGGAGTAATCTGATATTTATACTCCAAACCAGCCCTTCCAGAGGGATAGATATCCTTTTGGGCCGTAGTGTAGCTATCTACAGAATAAAGAAGTAAAAGATTGAATGAAAGATTTTGATCAGAAGTACGGATCGCTTGCCATCCCACTCCCGGCCCGTTGTACAATTGATAATTAAACCCAGAAAACTTATCTTTTTTGTACCCTATAAGGTATTCTATCTCTAAATTTTTAGAGAAATGGTAGTAGTAATGGGTTTCTAAAAGCCAAACATTTTTGGTCTCTTTATTACCACTTCTAGCATAATTGGACTCAAAATCTATCGCTATCTCGTGGGGCAACCAACTCTTTTGAGCATGAAAATCCATACCAAAAGAGGAGGTGTCGGTATTTCCACTCGTTTGGATATAGGAGAGTTCGGTATGGGTATGCCACGGCGTGGCTCCCAATCCAACCGCCAAAATCATAGCCGACACTACTTTTTTCATATCTCTATCTCCTCTTTGATCTCGAGTCCAAATCCCCCCAGCCCAACAAACTCCCGACCTTTTTGAGAGGTGAGCAGACGAATCTCATGCACGCCCAAAGCTTTGAGTATCTGCGCTCCTATACCAAACTCTTTTGTCTGATCGCTTACTTTTTGGGAGTCTAAAAATATGAGTACGCCGCTATTTCGTTTAAGATAGTCGATTGAATTCATCAATGAACGATACTTTTTAGCATCGAGCAAAAGCTCTTTATCCGGTACGACATTGTGAAATTTTACGTTGGTACTCCCCTCGGCCGAATAGAAAACGATAGCCGTGTGGATATTGCCTAAATGATCTTGAAAATCTCGCTTTTGTACCTTGACTCCAAAAAAGTCGATCTCTTCTTCCCCCATCTCTTTGATAAGCAGTTCATTTTGCAAACGATACTCTACAATATCAGAGATATAGACTATTTTGAGATTATGGCGCTTAGCAAATTTCTCCAGGCTGTCTCGTCTAGCCATCGTGCCGTCTGGATTCATAATTTCGCATATCACGGCTGCTGGCTGCAATCCAGCCAAACGACAAATATCTACCGATCCTTCAGTATGACCTGTACGCACTAATACCCCACCCTCTTTAGCTACAAGGGGAAAAACGTGACCCGGACGCACAAAATCTTTTGGAGTACTCAAAGGATTGGCCAAAAGTTTAATAGTCATATCCCGCTCATAAGCCGATATGCCCGTCGTCACATCTTTAGCGTCCACACTGACGGTAAAAGCGGTCTCGTGAGCCGAATCGTTTTGTTGTACCATAGGAGCCAACTCCAATCTTTTAGCTATCTCTTGAGAAACGGCCACACAAATAAGCCCTCTAGCCGCACTTGCCATAAAGTTGACTTTCTCGGGCGTACTAAAAGTAGCGGCATAAACAAGATCTCCTTCATTCTCTCTATCCTCATCGTCAATCATTACGATCATATTGCCCTTTTTTATCTCTTCTATAGCCTCTTGAACTCTCTTAATAGGCATAGACGCTCCCCACAATTTTTGATTTATTATAGCAGCAAAGAAAACTCTTGACAAACGTAAAAAAATTGTTTATAATTTCACTCGTAAACAAAAGGCGATAAAGAGATTGGGGTGTCGCCAAGCGGTAAGGCAGCAGGTTTTGGTCCTGCCATTCGGGGGTTCGAATCCTCCCACCCCAGCCATATTATCTTCATATCGCGGAGTAGAGCAGTCTGGTAGCTCGTCGGGCTCATAACCCGAAGGTCGGAGGTTCAAATCCTCCCTCCGCAACCAACAAGCAAATTTTAAAAATTAATCCTCATAAAAATCGAGAATAAATCTATCCTCCAAACACTCCTCATCAATCAAAGATAGAATATCCATAACTTTATAAGCAAGATCCTGTGAAATCATACCATTGGATAGATATTTATTAAGCACAGAACAAACAAAGGACTCAGGCATTTTAGCCTCAAGAAAAACTACTATATCAGCTACAACAATAGGATCCAAACCAAGATCTTCAATCTTTGCAATCTCTTTATCATAACTCCACATCATTCATCCCTAAAATGGTATCTCATCAACATACGTAGGCTCAACAAGTATCTTATTTTCAAGATCGATATCCAGATCAATAGCCTCTTGCAAGGGGATCATCTCATCATCAATAAAATCCCGATCTACCATCTCATTATGAACTACCGCATACTTTGCATAAGAAATAGATAGATCATCAGGATCCAAAGATCTATAATAAGCCATAAGCTCCAAATCATTCATTCTAGCAGGTATCTTTTTAGGCTTAACTACTCTATTTCCAACATAATACATCCGACCATCGGGAGTATCGATAGGAATTACTCGATTTTCCTCTTTGTTTTTCCATTTTGATGGAACTTTTTCATAAGATTTAGAAGTTTCAACCACAATATAGCGATTTTTAGACCAAAGAGGAACATTAAAATAATAAATACCCTGATTATCCTCGATATCAATAGATATTAGATCAAGTTTCTCAGTTTCAGTATTAACCCAACAATGGAGTCGTCCCTCTTTTCGCAGATGATGAAGCTCAAGCAAAGAAAATTGACCCTTAAGCTTCCTATACACCTCAAGAGACGGAAAAGTCCTAGAAGTATAGATCCGACATATCCCCCAATAAACATACCAATAGGTAAGATCGGTATAGTGCTCCTCATCCTGGCGCAAGTCATCAAGAGTTTTTAATACATATTTCATCATGTAAGCGGTAGCGTTTTGAATATTATCAACGATATGAGATTGCGGTTCAGGATAGAGATTACGAATAGCTTTAACAAGCTTCACTTTAGCCTCCTTTGGAACAAAAAAAAGTGCGTGAGTATGGGGAGTACCGGAGTTTTTATGAGGCTCGATCACACGAAAATAGAGACGCTGATCCTTTGGTATGCGGTAATAGGATCGATGATTTAAAATACGTCTAAAAAGAGCAGTCAAATGTTTGGAGGCGAGCTTCGGGGTGTTTTCCTCACTATTAATCTGAGGTAAATAGTTATCATTCCTCACCCACACATAACGACCAGATTTTAGTTTTATACAGCGTTTTGGATGGTACTGAGATGGAAGCGTCAAGGTAACAAAAAGGGGCTCAAGATTATTTTGTTCGGCATACTCTTTGATTGATGCGACACGATGATTTATTTCAGCTATATATCGATTTGTATTAATAAATGAGTTTTGAACAATCTCTATAAGGGGAACTTTTTCGTCATCCATAATAGGAACTTTAGGAATAGATTTTTTTACATAGGTAGATGAGAGAAATTGCTTAGCTAATCGGATCTTTTCTTTAGCCATTCTTCGAATATCTCTCGTAATTCCATAAGCCATATATTCCCCTTTTTTCGGGCTTTTTAGAGTACTAATAAAAGTTGGCGGACAACTTTTATTAGTTAGCCAAGTCATCAAGAGTTTTTAATACATATTTCATCATGTAAGCGGTAGCGTTTTGAATATTATCAACGATATGAGATTGCGGTTCAGGATAGAGATTACG
>JALWCE010000083.1 GCA_027036935.1 Nitratiruptor sp.
CCAGCTCAAAGATGTGGAGAGTTTGAGGAGCAAAAGCGCCACTCTCACCCCCGCCACCATCGCCAATCACGCCCACAAGCTTCACAAAATCCAGCAAACCAACCTTTTGGAGCTTGAAAAAAGGGGAATAGATACGCTGAGGATCTTCGAAGACGAGTCCATATTCGACGCACTTTTTCACTTTTTTGGGAGTAGATGATGGAGCTGCTACCTTTGCCAAACTTTTACCACTGGGTCTACTTGCTGCTCTTTGGAGCAGTAGCAGCTGGCATAGTGCTCTGGTGGCTGGGGAGCAAAAAGCCCAGACCAAAGCCTACGATAGAGGAGATGATCCAAGCCATTCAACGCCTAGCTCCCGAAGATCCAAAGACCAAAGAGCTTTTGGCCAAGCTGATCCCCTACCGCTACGACCCAAAAGCCGGGCCTATACCAAAAACCTTACTCAAAGAGCTCAAAGCACATTATAGCTCCGTACAAAAAAGTTTGATACTCCACCTCCCAAAGTGAGTGGATTCTCGCTTTCCCAAGCTACTTTAAATAGCTAAAAGGCATTTTAGCTCAGATGCATTCCAGCTTGACCGATGACTTTGATTTTTGGCTGTCATTTGATATGATTTAAAAAATCAGGTTAAGTCAGGTTAAGCCTGAATGACCTTATCATCTATTCCAAAGGAGTTCACTTATGAAAAAGCTACTCTTCCTTATCGCCACTACAGCCGTACTGCTCGCTTCACCCTATACAGGCTTTATGAAGCTCTCCAAAGGTGCTTGGGCCAAGTACGAGGTCTATGGCCAAAACCACCCTTTTATTCTCATAACTAAGTATCTGGGCACTACCACCTACAAAGGCAAAAAGGTCAACGTGATAGAGACCGAAATGAAAGTAGAGAACATGGAGGTGGTGACCCAGTACTGGAGTGCCATTGGCAACGATTCACTCCTTAAAAAGGTGATCACCAAAATGCCAAACGGGGTGAGCTGCTTTGAAGAGGAGATGATAGGCACCATCTATCCCAAAGGCCAAGGCCCCGGATATCACACTACTACGCCAAAACGCTTCAACCCTAAAAAACCAAATATCACCTACGGCACCTACACACTGCCAAAGGGCAAAAAAATCAAAGTGGCTATTTTCAAAGAGGGGGACACTGAAGTATGGGTGAGCTCCCAAGTGCCCTTTGGCATCGTACAGGTCAAAGAGAATGGCAAAGTGGTAATGAAACTGCTAGACTTCGGCCTCAAAGGAGCCAAAGCCAAAATCAGCCTCGAAGAGGCGAAGATGTGTACTCTCCCCTCTTTGCCCATTCCAAACCTTTAAGACTCCACCTCTTCATCAAATTCGGCCAAGATAGTGTCGAGCGCTTTTTTGAAGCGCTCTTTTTTGGCTATTTTGTCTTCAAGCACATCTTTGGAAGCTGGAAACATATCCATCAGCTGCCGATACACGGCTACTTTCTCCTCGGCCACCTCATCTATGACTTTAAAAAGCTGAGCTAAACTCTCTTTGGAGGTAACAGAGCGCAAGATATCCCGCAACATCCTTTTTCTCTCGCGCACCTGTACATCTTCTCCGATTTTCAACCCTATCACCTTGATATCAAGGCGGCTAAAATAGACTCCACAGTTGGCGGGCGCCAGCATATATTTGGGCACCGCCTCCATGAAGCCCTCCTCTTTTTGTATCTCGTCACATCCTATCTCACAGGCTTCTTCTTTGATATCCCTCGCCGCTTTGAGGGCGTCAAACTCTTTTCGCAGATCATCCATATTAAACTTCATCGCTCTCTCCTAATCGTTTTGTCAGTTCCAGTAGTTTTCTATCATCGATCAGTGTCGCTTCGGGAGCTGTAACAAAGCGAAGCTCGCCATCTTCTTTGTAGCTCATCAAGAGCGCCCCATCCAGACCAAAAAATTTGGCCGCTTCTTGCTGATATTCGGGCATAAAGATAGTCACCTCCACCTTGGAGTCTGCAAGATTGTGGATAAAAAATCCAAAATCCTCCTCGTTGATATTGATACCGATCATCATAAGGCCCATAGGGGCTATCTCTTGATTGAGTACATTGATAAACTGCTTGCCAAAGGTATCTTTGCCGGCTACCGCGATGAGCCGCTTGCCGTGAATATCGTTCATTCTATCCCCCATAGATCTTTTGCTTCTTGCTCTTCTATCTGGCATCTTGGACAGATCCGCTCCCCTCCAAAATAGGTAAAGAGATTGCCGCAATCATCACACCGAATCACTTTAAATTTGGCCAAGACCTTTTGCTCCGGCTCGAAAAGCTCCTTGGTATCGAAATACTGGGCCAGCTGGATCGAACCTTTCTCACACACATCGTGACACAGATGACAGCGCACGCAAAGCAACGGATCAAAAAGTATCGCATCGCTTCGCCTCGTGGTGCTCAGTGCCTCGGTAGGACAGATACGATAGCAGATCGAACAGTTGTCACAGCTTTGGTCGACAACCTTATCGGATGTGAAACTCAGATACTCGTTCTCCAAAAGTTTGTATTCCTGGGGCTTTGGAGCTCTTTTGAGCAGCGTAAAAAGAAGCTTGCGTCTGTTTGGGATATTTTTTTGGCGTATTCTTGCCGTATCGGCCTGGGGAGTATAGCCTTCATCCAAAGCCTCCAGCCGTTTTTCAATCTCTTTAGCCTCAAAGGGGCGGCTAAGGCAAAAGGAG
>JALWCE010000084.1 GCA_027036935.1 Nitratiruptor sp.
TGCGGCTAAGCTCTTTTTGCAAAACGAAAGATCAAAAGCCTATGTGATCGCTACCGACGAGGCCAAGGAGTACTTCAAGGATCTACAAGGCGAGCTTCGCTACGTGCTAGTCTGCGACGCCTACACCAACTTCACTTACCAAGCCCTCAACCAAGGCTTTCGTCATCTAGAAAATGGAGCCGGCTTTTTGGCTACCAATATCAATCGCTACTTCAAAGACGCAGATGGCTTAAGCCTTGATGCTGGAGGATTTGTGAAGTGTTTGGAGTACGCCAGCTCCAAAAGCGCTAAAGTACTTGGCAAGCCAAATTGTGAATTTTTCGCTCTGGCGATCCAGAGTATGGGGCTGCAAAAGAGTGAAGTGGTGATGGTGGGGGATGATATAGAGAGTGATATATTGGGGGCCAAAAGCTGCTGGCTCAAGACCGTCATGGTCAAGACCGGCAAGTTTAAGCCTCAAGATCTCCAAAGAGGCAAGCCCGACTTCCTCATAGACTCCATCGCTCAGCTGCCCAAGCTTTTGGATAGAATAAACGAAAAGGAGAGCCAATGATCAAAGTCTATGGGATCAAAACCTGCGGCAGTGTGAAAAAGGCGCTAAAGTGGTTGAACGACAGAGGTATCGAATATGAGTTTGTGGATTTCAAAAAGACGCCGGTAGGGTGCGACAAGATCGACGAGTGGATAGCCAAGGTAGGCATAGACAAACTCTTCAACACCCGCGGTACCAAGTATCGCCAGCTGGGCCTCAAAGAGCTGAATCTCGATGAAAAGGGCAAAAGGGAGTGGCTTTGCAAAGAAAACCTGCTGATCAAACGCCCTGTTATCGAGCTGGAGAATGGTGAGGTGATCGTAGGATACGACGAGGAGCTCTACAAAGAGATATTTGGTGGCGAAAATCGATAAGATTAAAGAGCTTATAGGTTATCTCAAAGTGGTCTTAGGGATATTGGTGGCGATAGATGTTTCCATATATTGGATGGCTTTTTAAAAATGAAGAGCGCTTGTCCAATACAAAAATAGTTTTATCTTCGATAGCCGTAGTTATTGCGACGATTGGTGTTATAATAGTCAATAAAAAAATACTAAACGAGATAGACAAATTAGAGGAGCTGTAATGAACACGTTGATCATCATCGTTACGCTTATCGCTATTGCAGGTCTGAGCTATATGGTATATGATGCGGTCACGCATGATACAAAAGCGAAGACTCATTGAATTGAAAAGTTGAAGCATGAAGCTTAAAACACACCTCAAACTCGATCCTACGCTCTGTGGTGAAGTGATGGAGCTGGAGGAGGGATATGCCAAAGTGCGTCTTGAGACGACCCAAGTGATGGCGGCAGATGAGCGAGGACTGGTACACGGAGGATTTACTTTTGGTGCGGCGGACTTTGCCGCTATGGCGGCGGTGAATGATGAAAATGTGGTGCTAGTAGAGGCGACGAGCCGCTTTTTGGCTCCTGTGGTAGTGGGGGATGTGGTGGAATTTGAGGCTCGGATCACCAAAAAAGAGGGCAAAAAGGCCTGGGTGGATGTGCGTGGCCAAGTAGAGGGGCGAAAGGTCTTTGAGGCTAGCTTTTTGACCTACACGCCCGCCGTGCATATCTTAGATCGCTCCTAGCCAGTAGTCTATATGGCGCTGCTCCTCGGCGATGGTGGTAGGCTCGCCGTGGCCGGGGTAGACCGCCTTGTTCTCTTGGATAGTCTTGAACCTTTCGAGACTTTGCTTCATAGCTTTTGGATCGCTAAAAGGGAAGTCCACCCGTCCGATACTGCCTCGAAAGATAAAGTCCCCGCTACACCAAAAATCCCCAAAATCGATCACACTGCATCCAGGTGTATGACCCGGAAAGTGTAAAAATGTGATCTCTTCTCCAGCTATCTCTATTGGTCCCTCTTGGACCAAAATATCTGGCTCGCTCTTTGGCAAGGGGATGCCAAACTGATCGCGGCCAAGAAAAAAGGCATCATCTTTGTGGATGAGGATAGGGACGCCAAGTCTTTCTTTGAGTTCGGCGTTGCTCCAGACATGGTCGAAATGGCCGTGGGTGTTGAGGATGGCTACGGGATTTTGGATATTCTCTAGCACCCACTGGGTAGCTCCTATACCCGGATCGACGATGAAATCTTTACCGTTTTTGGTTACGATATAGCAGTTGGTCTGGTACTGGCCCATAGGTCGGCTTTTGAGTTGCATATTTGCTCCAAAGGATTGAGATGGATTTTTTTTTGACGCTTGAAAATATCATTCAAACAAGCGATCCTCAAAAAAAGATAAAAGATTGTACCAATTTTTATGAAACTTTTACAAAAGGCAAGGTAGCAATAGTGCCCTCTTGCTTGGCAAAAATTTTTCAATCCCCTTCTTATGAGGCCTTTTGTACCATTGTAGCGCCATCCCAAGTGCCCAGACGCTCTCGTCTTGGTACACGGGAGGGGCGAGGGATTTTGCTCCACGCCGTTGCCCATATAGAGTACAGCGCCATCGATCTGGCTTTGGATGCGTGCTATCGATACAGGGATATGCCTTGGGATTTTTATCAAGATTGGCTTGAAGTAGCCGTAGAGGAGTGTCGCCATTTTGCGATGATAGAGGAGCTCTTGGGAGAACTTGGCTACAAATATGGAGATTTTCCCGTACATAGAGGGCTTTTTGATGCGGCGATGGC
>JALWCE010000085.1 GCA_027036935.1 Nitratiruptor sp.
CCACAAGTATCATCTGGTACGCATCGAGATCAAGAAACTGCGCTATTTGATAGAGTTTTTCTCTTTTATCTTCAAAAAAGAGCGCTACAAAGATATCCTAGCAAACATCAAAACACTGCAAGATATCCTGGGCCAACATCAAGATACTACGGTACAGCTCGAATATATCGAAACGATGCTGCAAAAAGATCTCTCCAAAAATCAAAAAGAAGCCCTGCTCCTCTTGCACAAAGAGCTAAAGCACAAAGCCAAGAAACTACGTAAAAAGTTTCGCAAACGCTCCATCATCCTAAAAGCCTTGCATAAACAGCTCAAAAGAGGAGTTTGCAGAATCTAAATCTCACAAATAAAGCAATCGACTCTCTTACTACTCTTGCCATTCCAGCTGCATATAATAAGTATTGGCATTGTGTAGATTGAGGGTTTTGCTATGAAGCAGACAATCAAACTTTTCCAAGTCGATATGTTTTGGCAGTTCGCTCATATCCACTCCCGCGTCGTAGACTTTTTCCACCTCCTTTTTAAGTGTCTCAAGATAGGACAGGGTCCTTTGGTATCCATTGGGACCTTTGACTTTGCCGTGTCCTCCAACGATTATCTTGGGATGGAGCGAGCCAATTTTTTTTAAAGCCTCTATCCAACCATTTATATCGCTGTTTTTCGTATAGCTCAAAGCCCTTTCGTTAAAGACGATATTGCCCGCAAACAAAAACTTCTCTTTTGGATACCATACCACTATATCGGAGCGCTCTTGGCTTGCGGGTGTAAGCTTTAACAGATAGATATTATTGTCTATCACATACTTCTTATCGAAAAGCACATTTGGAATCACCAGCTTCGTTTTTTCAAAATCTTTTTTTGACAAGACTTTTGGAAGACACTCAAATTTTTTGGGATTTTCCTTTATTTCTTGGACGATGCTTTTGTGTGCGATGACAGGGATATGCTTTGCTGCGTAGTAGCTCGCTCCATAGAGCCTATCGTCGTGATAGTTCGTCACGACAACTGCAGTAATAGGCTTTTTTGTCTGTTTTTTTATAAGATTGGCAAACTCTTTGGCAAACTCGTAGGTAGGGCCCGGATCGATCACCACTACCCCATCTTTGAGCGCTATATAGCAGCTATTGCTGATAAATCCATGGTTCCTCTTTGTAGGCGGTCCAAAATCTCCTATCACACATCCTATATCTTTTGATATATGCTCAATACGCAGAGTATAAAGAGGCTTCGCATACAAAATCGTTGCGATGCACAAAAAAACAGATCTAAAAAACATCGATACCTCCAAAACAAAGTATAAGCTCGGCTATAATACCGATGAAAAAGATCCATAGGATATTGAGCCGAAAATAGCGAACCCCAACAAAAGCAAAAACGGCCCAAACAAAGGCGGCTTTGGATGTCAGGCTATACTCTCCCAACGAAAGAGCCACAAAGAAAATCATCCCCGTAAATGCGGCCAAAATCCCTTTGAGAGCTTTTTGTAAAAAAAGAAAATGTTTGATTTTGGTATAGAGTTCACTCATCACGAGCGTATAGAAAAAAGATGGATAAAATATCCCCAGAGTTGCCAAAACACTTCCAATAACGCCAGCAAGCTTGTAGCCGATAAAGACCGCCGTGATCAAAAAAGGTCCCGGCGTGATCTGACCAAAAGCGATACCATCGGCAAACTCCTTGAGACTGAGCCAATGGTGGGAAAAAACAACCTCTTGCTGCAAGAGCGGCATTATGGTCATGCCGTTGCCAAAGGCGATAGCTCCCACTTTGAACATCAAAAACAGTAGCTGGCCGTAAAGGCTCTTGTCATATATCCCCCAAAGCAGAAGCGCCACAAACAAAAGAGCGCTCATGGCCAACCCAAAGAGTCTGTGTCACAAAGACCCGGGGATCGAAAAGGTACGGGTATCGATGGAGATCTCATTTTGGCCAAATACTCCAACGCCTCCAATCATGGCCAAAAGGATAATGACAAAAAGCGTCTTTGGATTTTTAAAAAATTTCTCTCCCCAAGAGTATGCGAAGATATCGTTTTTGTCCCTTTTGATCCATGTTACCATTGTTTTAGCGAGCTATTTTTTCTTTGTCATAGTGACGCTCATACTCGCACTGAAAGGTAGTGTGCCAGATATGGAGCGCTTTGAGCTTCTCCTCGATTTTTTCTAATATTTTGTTGCACTCCGAGAGCCTCAGATCCTCTTTGAAATCGATGTGGGCTTCGAGAAAGATGTGCTTGTCGTCCAGCTGCCACAGGTGGATATGGTGTACGTTGTCGATCTTGGGTTCGCTCTCTATTACTTTGGCCACCTCTTCGATATCTATCCCTTTGGGAGCGGATTGCATCAAGATAGCTGCAGACTCCGTGACCAAAGCGATAGCCTCTTTAATGAGATAGAGGGCTATGAGGATGGAGATGGCCGCATCGATCCAGTAGATGTGCCATAAGGCCATCGCCACGCCACCGATCACCACGGCGACGGAGGTCATCACATCGGTGAGCAGATGCAAGTAGGCGGCTTTGATATTCATATTCTCATGGGCATCCTCTTTGATAAGCAATACGCTTATACTATTGAGCACGATACTAAGCATCCCCAGCCAGATCACCAGTGTAGAGTCGATAGGCTCTGGATGGATGAGTTTGCCCACAGCCTCGACGATGAGGAAAATACCGATCCCTACAAGCACCAAAGCGTTAAAAAGTGCCGCTAAGATTTCGGCTCGCTTGAGGCCAAAGGTAAACTCTTTGATCTTTGGTTTGGCTGCCAAGCGATTGGCCACGTAGGCTATCACCAGAGCCAACACGTCACTGAAATTGTGCATCGCATCGCTCAGCAGCGCCAGAGAGCCCGAGAGTATCCCACCTACGATCTGTGCGAGGGTGATGATGATATTGAGGATGATGGTAATAAAAAGATTCTTGCCGCTGACGTGGTGATGGTGGTGATCGCTCATCTACTCTCTCCTATTGCCAAAGATATCTAAAAACATTATAAAAAGGTTGATAAAATCAAGATACAAAGCCAACGCTCCTACGATTGCGGCACGATTGATAGCTTTTGGATCACCTCCGGCCAGCTCTTCACCCATCTGCTTAATCTTTTGGGTATCGTAGGCGGTAAGTCCTACAAAAATGATCACTCCGATGATATCGATCCACCACTCTAGCGTAGGACTGTGTAAAAAGAAGTTGATCACCATAGCGATAATGACACCGATGAGTCCCGCTATGAGGATGGTACCCCAAGAGCTCAGATCCGCATCGCTAAAGTATCCATACAGACTCATCACACCAAAGGTCAAAGCCGAGATGAAAAAGGCGCTAGCGATCGAGGTCTCGGTAAAGACCAAAAAGATGGAGGAGAGCGTCATCCCGTCGATGATAGAAAAAAGGATAAAAAGCACCCTCGCAGTCGAGACATCCATCTTATCGATACCGGCTGAAAGAGCTACCACCAAAGCCAACTCTACAAAGATCAATATCCAAATCGTCCATGGATTGCCAAACAATAGATGGAGCATAAAAGGCGAATGGGCCGTGGCCAGGGCGGAAAACCCCGAGACCAAAAGCCCTATCATCATCCACTCATAAACTGAGCGAAGCAATCGATTGGTGGAGACTTTGCTCCATTCTGGCAAATATACAGATCGTGCCATCATTACACCCTGTTTTTGAGGATAAGGGTCTTGTAAAAGGGCTCTACAGGAAGATCCAATAGATATGGAAAGAGTTTGGCTACGGCACTCCTGAATCTTGGATCGATATGGGAGTTTTCATGATCCCAGACGCTCTCCCATGTACCGTGAAAGAGATAGTGTGTCTTGCCACCATCGCTAAAAGCGCTTTGCAAGATCTCCGTAGTCACCGCTTTGCGGTAGTGGCGTGTTTGGTATTCGCCGGGCATTCCATCGGGAAACTTTGGATTATAGTCTTGATCACCGGGTGCCGGGCGGAAAGTATCTTGAGCGATTTTGAGCAGTGCCGCACTCTCTTTGTTAAAAATTTCTTTGTCTTTGGTATGGATGGAGACGTGGTTGTTAACCGTTACGAGATCCTCGATAGGATAATCTTTTTGATGTGTGAGGAAATGGCGGATCTGCTCTGGCGTGCTGTAGATCTTTTCTCTATCGCCGGCTGCTACGGTGACAAAAATCCTTTCGTAGTAATTTTTCGATAGCGCTCCATAGCGTCTCATAAGTTTTGCGAACTCTTTATGCAGAGCAGATCGCTTGAGATTGTGATATGAGTCAAAGCGAACGAAAAGAGCGTAAAAGAGTGGGAGTCTATCTTGCTTGAAAGCGTCGATATAGGCGCTTTTGAGCACTCCTTTGAGCTCGGTAGGGTAGTTTTTGACCATGGTGGAGTCACCGACCATGTTTTTAAAAGAAAGAGATAAAAATCCCTTTTTCTCTTCAGCCTTTTTGGCAAACTTTCTCATATGGCGGATCAAATCGTCACGCTTACTACCCAGAATGCGAAATTCAAAATAGAGCGTTACAGGCCCTTTTGGAACTTTTTCTCCTCTGGAGGGCTTTAATAAACTCGCACGACCCAACGTAGGCAAAAGAGCCGTCGCTCCAGCTGTCAACGCCGCACTTTTAAGAAAATCTCTTCTTTTCATATCTACTCCTTTTTCTAATTAATTAAGATGTAAAATTATATCGGTGTTTTACCGAACATTCAGTAAGTTAGCCGACAAAAAATATATTTGGGCCGCAAAGGCCCATTTTTAATCTTCAAAAGTCTTAAAAGCTGCTTTTGCATTGCCCATCACGGCGCTCGTATGAGCATGCTTGACGATTTTGACCAAATAGGCAAGCTCCTCTTTGCTAAGCCCCATCTTCTTGAGCATCCTCGTTTGGACTTCCACACACTCCTCGCTTCCAAGCGTAATGGATACTGCGAGCATAATGAGCATCGAAGTCTTAGGATCGAAAGGATTTTTGTCATCTTGGACGCTAAACTTGCTGCTCATCGCTTGTTCAATAAGAAATCTTGGATCGATAGCTTTTGCCGCATTTAAAGATTCAGGCAGCAATCCCATCTTCTCTATCATCATCTGTTCGATCTGCTCAGGTGTAGGTATGTTCATGGCTCCTCCTTTAGTAGATTTTCAAAGGTTTGGGTGATCTCCTCAGCGCTTACCAATCCCTCGAGCAAGATGCGACCATCAAGAGTGAGCGTAGGATCTTTTGCCACGCCCTCCTCAATCGATTTTTGCGCATCTTTTTCATAATGGATCTGCAAGCGTAAGGGTAGATGCTTCACGGCGCACACCAAACGCTTAGAGAGTTTGACGCGCTCCGTATCGCTCCCATGTATTGTAACACGAAAAAGTGGCCAAGAGGAGTGTTGGGCATGAAGCACCTCCCCCTCGGGAAGGGCATAACAATATTGCGCCCTCATTTCTCCTCCTTAGAACGCAAATAAAGCGTCAGTTTGATCGCTTCAAGGATCAGATCGATGCTCTCAAGCACATAAAGCTTATTTGCAATATCTGCACAATCTATCACTATGTAAAAAATATGATCCTTATAGGCTAAAAGTTTGGCGATATCACACTCCTCCTTGGGCTCCTCCTCAAAAAAATCAAGACGCTCGATCGCCCACCCAAAATTGTGGGCCAAGAGTCTGCGGATAGTTTGCTTTATGATAGGAATATCTAAGCGCTGCTCCTTGGTGACATTTCGGCGATAGATGATATCAGTCATAGTACGCAAAAGGACCAAAGCGCTGTCGATGCTCAGATACGCCGATACCCGCAGATCTGCTAACGGCCGCTCGATGCTGTGGCGCAAGTGTTCTAAGTTTTGCTTGTTTGGTTCATTGGCAAACTGGGTACAAAAACGTTTAATGGCACTAAGATTAAAACCGGCCTCCTCCAAAATCCGCCTATAGGGCTGTAATTCTTGCAAACTATGCTCAAACATCTCTTTTGCCTCTTTATCCACCTCCATCCTAGCAAAAGAGTCTTGGCAGCGCACATAGGCCATATGCAAGATGTTGATGGCCACAAAGAGATCGTTGGCCCGGTAGGGCGATTCGGCCAGGGTCTTTTGGGCAAAATACTCCTCGCTCATGATCGCTTCGGCTACTTTGAGGTATTTGATGATGAGCTTAAGATAAGGTAGTAAAGAGGGGTCTTTTTGGGATTGGGCAAGGATGAGGTCTGAAAGCACGTGATAGCCATAGGACATATACAAAGGATCGAGCTTGATGTGGTAGTGGGCGATGGCCACTTTGGCGATACGTTTATAAAGTTTTTCATCGAAGGGGAGTGTAAGCAGGTCTTGGAGAAACTTGATCTGTTTTTTCTTGAGCTCTTCTATACGCTCAAGAGGGATAAAAGCAGCAATCTGAGGTTTTTGCAACAGCTTCTCATAAAAAGCTTTCATAATTTCGTCAACATAGGGAGCTATCTTTTGTAGCGCCTCCTTTCTTTCTTGCATATCATCGCCTATTTGGTAAATCTCTTTGATTATTTCGATTTTATCTCTCATCACAACACCTCTTCTAAAGTTTGGTACATTTGAATGAGCTTTTCATCACTTTTTCGTAAAAAGGAAGCCATAAGCTCCAATGCGTTTTGCATCAGTACAAGAGCGCTCTTTGGATTTTGTTCACAAAATTTTAACCACACCTTTTTGTCGAAACTGAGCAAACTACACTCGGTTTTGGCTACGATCGTAGTCAGGCTCTTGCCCCCGTCTATCATACAGGTAAAAGAGAAGACCACATCCTCTCCCCCTTTGATCGTAGCGACTTCCATCTCCCCTTGGGAGGAGTTTTTCTTGACCGCCACCTCTCCTTCTATCAAAAAAAAGGCCTTTTTTACCCGCTCTCCTTCCTTTTTGATGAGTGTCCCTTTGGGAACATGCTCTTTTGTACATAGAGCCAAAAATCTTTCCTGCTCTTGGGGTTCAAGACCGGTAAAAAGTTTACTTTGCATTTTTTCTCTCCATTACGATAATTGCGGCAAATTCGGGAATGATAAAATCGTCTTCTGGATTGATCACCACCTCCATATTAAGTTCCCCTCTTTTGAGTTTGGCCAGCATTGTTTTATACTTGCTCGCATCCCCTCCAAAGCGGAGCTTGGAAAGGACGATCTGTTTAAGCTTGGTTTCGGTGATATAGTTTTTGATCACGCCAAGGAGTATTTCCCCTTTTTTGAGACTCTCTTCAAAGGCCTCTTTGTAGCTGCGCTCCGTAAAAGGATGGTCGGTGACGATACGAAAATTTTGGGTTTTGAGCAGATTTCGCACCACCTTGGACATGCCGGGCTCGGTGATCGACTTGGAGAGCAAGAAGCGGTTGTACTCCTCGCTCATGATGATCTCGTTGCATCGGCTCTTAATCAGATAGTTTTCATACTTTGGGTCGACAATCTCGGCGATAATATAGACTTGTTGGTTCAAAGAGCGAATGAGAATAACCGTCTCCAATACTTTAGCGTCCGAGTAGTCATTGTGCTCGTTGAGAATCATCACTTTGTCGGCCCGCTCTATATGGGCCTCTTTGAGCACCGCTTCATCATTGTACTCGCCTTGGGCCCATTTGAGATGGTGCTCTTCCAAAAGCTTTTTGAGCTCTGGCACCAACTTGGGATAGACGATGACGATATTGGTGCCATAATGGCGTTTGAAGCTCTCCAAGACCTCTTGACGAGGGCTTTTGAAGCCGCAGATGACTAAGTGGTGATCGAGTTCGTCAAGCATCTCATACTCCTTTTTTGCCGCAATGGTCCTCTCCACCAATGCGCTCGTCATCAAAGCCGTAAAGGCAGCCACGGCGATGACGCCGCTTATAATTATGACGATGGCTATGATTTTGCCCAAGAGGGTGTGGGGGACGATATCCCCATAGCCTACGGTGGTGGCGGTGACGATCGACCACCACAAAGCATCAAAATAGCTTTTAAAATTATTGGGCTCCACAAGGAGCATAATCCAAGAGGCCACGAGCAAAAAGAGCCCATACCCAAGAATATAAAGCGTCGCGAGGCTCACCTCGATACGCAAAATTTTTTGTATGAGCTCTTGGTTCATCCTCTCTTAGAGCTCTTCGAGCTTCTCTATAGGATTGCTCTTTTTATTCTCCGGATCGGTGGCATAAGCATAGAGCGGTACATAGATGAGCGTAAGCAAGGTGCCCACCAAAAGTCCTCCGATAGCCACATCCGCAAGAGGGCTCAGGCGCTCCAAACCTACCGCTTGCTCCAAAGCTATTGGGATCATACCTGCAATCGTACCAAACGCTGTCATCATAACGGGGCGAAAACGCACCCGCACGCTTTGTATCGCCGCTTCGAATGGACTTTTGCCCTCTTTTTTGTACTCTTTGTAAAAGTCTATGAGCAGTACGGCATTTTTGATGATGATGCCAAAGAGCAGCAAGAGCCCAACCATGCTTGGCATACAGCTGGGCTTGTCAAATATCATCATCCCCCACGCCGCTCCTATCATCGAGAGTGGCAGCACCAAAATCATAATGATCGCCAGTCGCACCGACTCGTAGATAGCCGTGAGGGTCATGAGCAAGAGCACCACGCCGATGGCGATCGCTTTGATCATACGCCTGAAGCTATCTTGAAGCTGGGCGATGTCCCCTTCTTGGGTGACAATGAAGCCCGTCGTATCCACTTTTTGAATGGCTCGCTCGGCATCGGCGGTAATATGGGTAATGGGCCGTTTGGCACGATAGCCGT
>JALWCE010000086.1:0-25595 GCA_027036935.1 Nitratiruptor sp.
GCCGATGCTATCAGTAAATTGATGAAAGCCAATATTAAAAAGACACCTATACGCATTGCTGGGGCTTTGATGATGAAAAAGGTTTTTAGAGCCTTAAAAAAAGAGATCGATTATAGCGAGTACGGGGGAGCTCCCCTTATTGGTATCAAAGGATGCGCTATCATCAGCCACGGAAAAAGTACCCCAAAAGCTATCAAAAACGCCATTTTCCAAGCGATTCGCTATATAGAATCCGATATCAACGGATATATCGAGAGACGTTTGCAAGAAGTTAAATAAAGGATAGATTTTGTACGCTGCACTACGCTCCATCGGCGCTTATGTTCCTCCTAAAATTTTGACCAATAAAGACCTAGAGCAGATGGTAGATACCAGTGATGAATGGATCACCAAGCGTACTGGTATCAAAACCAGACACATCGCCGAGGATGAGTCTACGAGCGATATGGGGACAAAAGCGGCCCTCAAGGCTATCGAACGCTCAGGTATTGCTAAAGATGCGATAGATATGATTATATGCGCTACCATCTCGCCAGATTACTTTTGTATGCCCTCAACTGCTTGTATGATAGCCAAAAAGCTTGGTATATCTCATGTACCTGCCTTTGATATTAGTGCGGCATGCACTGGATTTATCTACGCTCTTGCTACGGCTAAAGCCTTTATCGAATCAAAAATGGCTCGCAATGTGCTCATCATCGGAGCGGAGCGACTAAGCGCCATCGTCGATTACAGCGACCGTACTACTTGTATCTTGTTTGGAGATGGGGCGGGGGCGGCGATAGTCTCAGCGACGCAGAATAAGCAAGAGGCGATTGTCGATGTACATATCGAAGCGGATGGGAAGTATCACGACTATTTGATTACTCCTGGATGCGGCACCAATAAACCTTGTGACGAGGAGACGCTAAAGCAGCGGGAGTGTTTTATCCATATGAAAGGGAATGAAACTTTTAAGGTAGCCGTCAAGACCCTCACCAGCGATGTACGGGATATTTTGGAAAAAAATAGGATCGGTACCGAGGATATCGCCTATTTTGTCCCCCATCAAGCCAACTATCGGATTTTGAGCGCCGTCGCTTCGGCTTTGAAGCTCAAAGAGGAGCAAGTAGTCGTAACAGTGGATAAATATGGCAATACCTCCTCTGCCTCCATCCCTATGGCGATCAACGATCTGTATGAGGCAGGTAGTCTCGCTAAAGGCGATCTTTTGCTCCTTGACGCTTTTGGCGGAGGATTTACTTGGGGAAGCGCTTTAGTGCCTTTTGCCCCGCTATAAAAGCTAAAAGCTAAGAATGGGGCAAAAGCGAACCTCATTAAAGGGATACAAGGGATACATCTGACCTAAAATGCCCGTTAGCAACCTAAGGTAGTTTAGGGGAGCGGGAATCCACCTAGTTTACGGGGCGGAGTATCAAAATAATCTCGTTAAATATACCAAATGTGCCTGAATAGGGGCAATTAGGTGCTGTTTGAATATTTCCTATGGGATTTGAAAGAATGCGTACATTCTAGCTAAATCCATAGTTACATCTTGTATTTGAATATCCATTCCCTTATATGATGGATGTACAAGAGGAAAACTTCAACTTGAAGATTCCCTAAATATAGGGTTTTTGGGGAAGTTACAATGGTCGGAGTGGCGGGATTTGAACCCGCGACCTCTACCACCCCAAGGTAGCACGCTAACCAGGCTGCGCCACACCCCGGACCGTAATTGGAATGTTATCATAAAAATTTTAAAATGCAAAATTTTGGGCACTGATTCACAAGATAAGAAATTTTATCTCTTAGTTGAGAGTGTAGTGTAGATCTTCTATTGTGTTTGTCATTGCACCTTTACCTCTTATAGATCTTTTAGAGACCTTTCGAAACTTGCTAATCTCAGATATTCCCAATCATTATTTTTCTTTTTTGAATAACGAAATGGCAAAAATATACGATAATGAAATGGCAAAGTTATAATCAAAACAACGTAAAAAGACCGGAATATGGGAAGAATTGCTATCATACTGACTCTCTTTTTCTCTTTTGCTTCGGCTAAGTGGTGTATATACCATGCGATGCAAAAGAGGATATACCAAAATGAGGATAAAACTTTTTACTCCAATTTTCCTCATGGAACCATTATAAAAAAGAGGGGATGGTACTGGTTTATCTCCGGTCCGTACGATACGAAAGACCAAACTCTCCAAGTGCTTCGTTTGGCTAAAAAATTGCATGCCGACGCTTATATGAAACCTTGCAGCGGCCTTTGGCACAAAACCAAAAACCTCCAAAGTAAACATATAAAGGAGCAAACAGAGCAAAAAAAAAGCGCTCAAAAACCACATTCTGTCGCTACCTCTTCCCATGCGTTTCAAAAACTCTCATTGACTCAAAAAATCTCTAAAAAACAAAAAAAAGCAGAGGAGAAAAAAGAGCTCTACTACTCTTTAAGTTTTGAGGAGTTTTTGCATCGGCTCTTAAACTATGAGTATGGTGCTAAAAATATCGATTATCAACGAAAATTAGAAGAATTGGAAGCGGTATTGGAACACGACATATACGATTGGGATATTTTTGCCAACGTGACGGCTGGATACAGCAAATTTATCGATTATGATCTTGCAACCAATAAGGAGCTTACCCTCAATGGAGGTCTAGGGATCCAAAAGCGGCTTTTTGATAAGGGATATTTGCTCAAAGAGCGCATTGAAGCGCTAAAAAAGCGTTTGGCTAAGGTACGCTCTATTCGGGACAAAGATAAATTAGCTTTATATGCCTTACAAATTTATATGGATGCGTATGCCAATCAACAGATAAAGGACATTTATCAAAAGCTTTACTTTAATCAAAAGGCTTTTTTTAATCTCATTGCGGAGCGGTTTAAGGTAGGACTCTCAGGCAAAGTGGATTATATAGATGCCAAAAACGATCTACTCTCTATCAAGCGGGCTTTTTTAGATAAAATTTATGATACGATGTACAGCGATTTTGTGATACGCAACGCTATTGGTCTAGAGGTGGGAAAGCCTGTTCGCTTGCAAGAGTTTGGTTTGATGGCACGAGAGGGAAGTATAGAATCACTCTATCAAAGAGCCTTGGAAAAAAATCCAGATATCACCATCCAACGCTATTTGTTTGAGCTGCAAAAAGAGTATCTCGAGCAAGAAAAAAATGCCCATTACCCTATACTCGAACTCTCCACTGGATTTTCATATGAATATAAAAAAGACTTTGGCGTTACTCCTCATAAAAGTACAAAGGGTCTCAACTACAATTTAGGATTGAATATGAAAATCCCTCTGTATGGCCCGGGAGTCTCTAGCCAAGCTCTACAAAAGGAGAAGATCAAGACTCTTTTGCAAAAAAATAGTTTGCTACAAAGTATCAAAGAAAAGGCACGCCAAATACATCGATATTACAATGAGATAGAGCGTCTAGATCGCACTCTTGAAATCATCCAAGAGCAACAAGCCCTTATGCAAGAGAAACTTAAACTCGTCAAAGAGCGTTATAAAAGCGGTCTTGCTAGGTACCGGCAATACTCCGATGCCTTAGCAGAGTTACTACGTCTAAGCGAGGAGCGCTATATGCTCCAAGCGACCCGCGTGCGGGATGAGGGCATACTTGCGATACTTCAAGGAAAGCACCTTTTTTATGGCGAGGATTAAGGTAGTCTGGACAGGAGAGGGGACCTATCCCTATGCCACGGGGGGGGTGAGTACTTGGGCTGATTTGCTTATTAAAGAGCTTAAAAATATCGACTTTGTGCTGCTACCTATTATGATGCATCCCTATATGCAGACCAAGTATGAACTGCCTCCTAATGTGGTCGATACTATTAATGTTCCCTTATGGGGGACAGAGGAGCCTACAGAATATATCCGCAATATCCCTTTTTCCCAAATCTATCAAGCTAAGATCAATACCCAAAAATCAAAAAACATTAAACGATTTGAACCTATTTTACTAAAAGTACTTGATCATATCTATAGAGTGGATGAGGATATGGAAGGGCTTGGGGAGGCTCTTTTTGAGTTTTATGAGTACTTTTTGGAGTATGACTATTATGAGGTTTTTCGTAGCGAAGAGGTGTGGGATATCTATAAAAGTTATCTCTTGCACTACTATTACGGCCAAGAAAATCCTCCAAGCCTTTTTGATATGATCGAGGGGCTTCGCTATCTCTTTCGCTTCTTCATCTCTTTACTACCCCAGCTACCTCAAGCGCCGATCTACCACTCCTCCGCTGCCGCCTTTTGTGGTCTGCCCTGCATTATCGCTAAAAAGCGCTATAAGAGTCGCTATTTACTCACCGAGCATGGCATTTACATCAGAGAACAGTACCTTTTTGCTTCTAGACAACAGTTACCTTTGCGTACGAAAGAGTTTTTACTTGGGCTCATTACCACCGTCTCCAAGCTCAACTACCATTTTGCCGACGTGATCTCTCCCGTGTGCAACTACAACAAGCGTTGGGAGGTGCGCTGGGGCGTGCCCGAGAGTAAAATTCACACTATCTATAATGGTATTGACGTACTCAAATTTCGCCGATACGAGGTGGAGCGAGATCCTAGACCTACCGTGGTGATGGTGGCCAGACTCGATCCACTTAAAGATATCGAGACCTATATCCGCTGCGCGGCTATCGTGGCCAAGAAAGTACCCGATGTGCTTTTTAAACTCTATGGTCCGGTAGTCAACGAAGAGTATTACAAAAAGTGTCAAGATTTGGTACAAGAACTCAAAATACAGAATAATTTTTCCTTTATGGGGCCTACTTCCAATCCTGCGTATGCCTATAACGAAGCGGACGTAGTGATGCTTACGAGCATCTCCGAAGCCTTTCCCTTTGCCGTCATCGAGGCGATGGCCTGTGAGAAAGTAGTAGTATCAAGCGATGTAGGCGGGACCAAAGAGGTATTGGAGGGATATGGCTTTATCGTCAAGCCAAAAGATTACGAGGCCTTTTCCAAGCATGTAATCTATCTCTTGCAAAATCCACAAATCGCCCAAGAGATGGGTATAAGGGCCCGACGGGTTATAGTGGAGGGGTTTACTACCGAAGATATGGTCAATAACTACTGGCAGATGTATAAAAGACTCTATGAGGAGTATGAAGCCCAATATGAGGGGATCGGATATGAGTGATTCTTTGGCCAAACTCTATCAAGAGATTACAAAAGAGAGAGGAGAACCCCTTGATACATGGGAGATAGCCGCTCTTTTGGAGGTTTATGGTATTCGAGATATTGATGCCAAAGAGTATGGGTACGCCGATGTTTTTGAGCTGGCAAAAGCGCTATGGCGATATAAAAATATCAAAAGCTATCCCAAACGCTCCCTTACCGCCCAGCAGCCGCCCCCACCTTTTAAGATACGAGTGCGAAAAAACTTTATTAAAGGTTTGGCTTTTGCTATGCCGATGCTGCTTCAAAGCGTGGCTACTATATTTTTTGGATTTGCTCTATGGTCTAATATCCATATGGACGTAACCGAGGCGACAATTATTGCTCTTAGCACTTTTTTGGCAATGATTCTTACTGGCGGGCCAGCGCAAGTGATTGGCCGAAAAGGGTTATACTATTTGAAAATGAATGAATACATTTTAGCCGCTAAAATCATAGAGCTACTTTTTGGCATAAGTATGCTCAAAATTCTCTTTATATCTTTGCTTTTTGTGGTATTTAATTGGATATTTGGGGTTTTGGATTGGCATCTTTTTATCATTTTTATTACAATGTTTTTTTTACTAAGCACCCTTTTCCTCTCCGTTTCCATCTATTACGTTTTTGAGGAGTATGAGAAGATTTTGTACTTTTTTTTCTATGGGCTTGGATGGGTCTTTTTGCTCCACTATCTTTTAGGATTTGAGTATCTCCAAGCCCAATTTGGGGCTCTTGCCATTTTAGATGCGAGTATTATCTACTTTGCGTATAAAAAGCTTCAAGATCTTCGCAATAAGACCCAATCTGAGGGTGAGATCCTTCCTCGTCCTTCTATGCTTGTGTATACTCTTATTCCTTTTTTTGTTTACGGCTTTTTATACTTTTTATTTTTGACAATTGATCGTTTGATCGCTTGGAACGCCAATTCCACCAATCAAGGATTTTTTTTGTGGTTTGATGCTAGATACGAGGTGGGGTCTGATTTAGCTTTATTGGTCTTTGTGATTTTGATGGGTGTAGTGGAAGTGGTGGTCTATGAGTTTTTATATAAGCTCAACGATAAAGTCTTTAGCTATTCGGTATTTGAGTTTGAGCAATTTAATCGCTCCTTTTTAGAATTTTACAAAAAAGTCAACACTATTTTTATTGTTGTCACTTTTTTGTCGATAATAGGGGTGTACGCTTTGGTTGCACTGCTTTTGAGCTTTGTAGAAGAAAGAGCACTCCCTTTTGGCGGATACGGGGTTTTTGTCTTTTTTGTAGGCTCTTTGGCTTTTGCCTTTTTAGCGAATGGCTTGATGAACGCACTGATACTCTTTTCTTTTTCTAGACAAAAAGTGGTGGTCAAAGGAGCATTTTTTGCGGTGTTGGTCAACTTCGTACTCGGAATGGTGCTCAGCCGTATCCTAGAGCCCTATTTTGCGGTGTTGGGACTTTTAGCCGGAAGCGTAGTCTTTTGGTATGTGACTTTTCGATTTTTGATCAAAATGTTTGGCAAGCTCGATTATTACTACTATTCGGCATATTAAGGTAAGGAGAGTGAATGTATAGATTTTTATTGCCTTTTTTATTTTTTGTTTTGATGCTGGCCGGGTGTGCTTCGCACAATAAGGATCTGGACAAGCAGATAGAACAGGCCCAAAATATTCACATCATCACTACGACTATTTCATCTCCCGTAATAGAAAAACAGAGTAAAAATATCTTCCAAGAATTTCCTTTTATTTTAGAAGAGTACGATGTGCGAGGAAAATTTAGCGACGACTTTTATAATAAACTCCATCTTGTCTATACCGCACGAGCCATCGATAAAGTAAATTTTTGGAAATTGCAAAAAGAGCCAAAAAGTCTTGATTTTATCTATATCGCACCAGTATGGATACGGGATTTTAAAAAAGTTTCACAAGATCTTTTTGAGAATTTATGCTACTCGCACAACATCTCCAAACAAGAGCAAAGGATACTAAAAAAGTGGGTGGCTCAAGGGGGTGTGTTGTGGCTAGAGAGCGGAACCTACTCTACCAAATATGATATCTTCAATAAACATGGGGAGATCGCCACAGCGACGATAGACCGCCTCATACGCCAAAGTCTCCAAGGGGTCAATTTTTGGAGTTATCCTATCTCCACCTATCTTTTTGCGAGTAAAAACCTAGATCCGATCAACTATGTACCTACTAGCCAGACCTTTGCAGTCGATAGCAATAGATCAGTTTTTAAAGATATCAAACGTCTTAAAGTCGACATACGAAACTATCTTCAAAACAATTTCGTTATTTTAGGCAAGCCTTTAGTGGTGGATACAAAAGGTGAACCTTTGGTAACAATGGTACAATATGGCAAAGGGTATGTAGTTAGTTTGCTGCCCTTTGAGTATAAAGATGTCTATTATGATGGAGAACTACTACGATGGGAGCTTCTTTTTTATCTGTACGATCGTCACTGACAAGGCCGCTTTTTGTCTGAGGGATTTATCGATTTTTCCGTAGTCGATGCCATCGTATGGATAAATATTACCAGCTCGATACTCCTTTTTATCGTCGCTTATCTCTATTTTGTTGCGCTGCCTCGCTGGCTTTTTCCCCAAAGATGGACCGGAGGGGGTCTAGAAAACCTTATCTCCAACATTTTGTATATGGTAGCTTTTACGGAGCTTGTGGTTCCTTTGATGGTCTTTGTCAAAATTTTTTCCCTCTTCTCTTACGCTGCCCTTATTCTCTTGACCAAATTTGCGTTTTTGAAATGGTACTACAAAATATCCATCAAATCCTACTTAGAAGAGATCAAAAATCGCTTGTTAATCGCTCTTTTTGACTTTTTAGATCATGCCCAAGAGATACTCCAAAGAGCATACAAAAGAGCCAAAAGAGGTCTTGAATCCTTTTTTAAGGAGATTACTCCTTACCTATTTTTCAAAAAAGCGCTCATTTTTATTACTTTTGTCTATCTTCTTTACCTCATTGGGGAGCGCTGTTTTTTATCCTTGGCCAATCCTCTATCTGATACGAGTCAGTTTTTTGAGTGGGTGGCTCGACTCAACGACAACATTCTTTATGCCGACAATAAAACGGCTGGGGCCGATTTTTACGGCCTTTCGGTCTTTGTCTTTATCCTAAACACCCTAACGCATATCGATACAGTAGTGCTTTTTAATATCTATCCGCTCCTTTTGATCCTCTTTTTGTTTTTAGGCGTCTATTTTGTTCTTAAGCGTTTTACCCTCTCCTCTTTACTCGCTCTTTCTACACTCATAGTTTATGGGGTACTACTAGCCTCTCCGTGGGGAGAGTATATCGCCACGCCCATTACTGTTACTAGTAGACCAGAAATATTTCAGTTTCTTTTTTTTAAATTTTATACCATTCCCCAGCACTACTTTTTACACCCCGAGCTTCATTTAGAAAATGTCTCTATGACTCCTTATTTTCGCTACTTTAGCGGGATGGCCTATGAATTTTCCTCTACCCTTTTTTTGATCAATCTTTTTTACCTCATTAAGGCTTTGGACACGGGACGCAGCAGATATCTGATCAACTATACTCTCTCGCTGATGCTCGTATTTATTTTTCACGGAGGCGGGGCCATCTCTTTGATCGTGCCAAGCATCCTTATCGCCTTACACGCTTTTATAAGTTTGAAACTCTCTTGGAGCCTTTTAAAGCGAGGGATGCTCGCTATCCTCATAGCTGCTATTTTTGGCAACGGCTGGATGCTCTCCGTCCTCAAATACGGCATTCCTCAAGATTTTGGAGCTGCGGCTCCCTTTTTGGATCGGCTCTTTGGAACTAAGCAGGCAATGAGCGAGATAATATCCGCCGGTATAGAAGAGGTCACCATCTCACATCTTACATGGTTGCATCTCTTTTTGGCGGCCTCGGCTTTGGTTTTTTTCCTTTTGGCTCGATTTGGGAAAAAAGGGTTTTACTTTTCAAGCTTTTTACTCATTCCTCTTGGCTATTTTATAGTCTACTTTAGTGAAAATCTGGGGCTGCCCAAACTAGTCCACCCCTCACGGGGGGTGGAGTATCTCTTTTTGTCCATCTCTATAGTGATTGCTTGCTATATTAAGTTCTTTATCTGGTTGCCTCTTAAAATACTTCTTAAGCAAAGAGCAAGAGTTGTATTTATGGCGTTTGTCTATTTGGAGCTTTTCTTGTTGGCCAATTTCGTCCCTCAATATAAAGATAGCGATAGATTCAAGCTCTTTATCAACGGAGTGCAATATACCGACATCCCCTACTTTTTGTACCAAATCATCAAATCCAATCGGCCTCTTACTTGGACAGTGGTCTCTTATGTGCAAGAGTACTCCAAAGTGTTAGGCAAAGGGTATATGATAAATGTCAATGAATTTTTGATACAATACGACCCCACGGCCAAATATTTGACCATTCCCACTCCAAAAGTGTATATTTTTGTAGAGGATATCCCAAATACTTATCGTGGAAAGGATGAATGGTACTACCGATGGCGACCTGATATAGAAGCTAGGCTCAAAGAGTGGATAGCGTTATACAGCACACTGCATCCTAACAAAATAAGGCTTTTTGCTAAAAGCAACTTAGTCAGTGTGTATGAAATAGACAATAGTGATTATATGCGATGGCTCCAAAGGCAAAAGAATGTTTCACGACCCTCTTCTTTTTGAAAAGATTCAAGATATTACCTATAGTATAGCTATAAACTTGTGGTGGGTATTTGCCCTTTTAGCGCTTCTGTTTTTTTGGTTGACGCTTACGCTCTTTCGCTCCAAAGTCCAAAGTGAGGCGAAATTTGAAAGACATAATAGACTCTTTAAAGATTTTGCCAAGCTAAGCAAAACGCAGGATATGGAAAATTTTATTTTAGAATATGTGCAGAGTTTGGGAGCTCAAGGGGCGGCTTTATATCTTCGCAGAGGAGATATCTTTATAATGCAAGCTAGAGCGCCCCAGACGATCTCGTGGGATACGAGGCTCTATCCAAAAGATATTGCCCAACAAGAAAAAAGGGGCATATACGACGTTTTTTACCTTCTCTCGCCTCAAGAGGAGGTGGTCTTGGTAATCTATACCAAAAAAAGCATAGACTTAGAGGAGTACGAAGGCTTTTTGGAGATGATGCTAGCCCTTTACGCCCAGACCCTCTCCCTTGCAAAAGGACGACATATGGCAAAAGTCTCCGATGCCTCTAAGTCCTTGCTCTCAAACGTAATGAAGCTTCAATATGGAACGGAGACATTTTTAAAATTTATCGTCTCTTTGCTTTTTAAAGCCGAGGGAGCTACGGGCGTTATATTAAAAAATAGAGAAAAACCGGGTAAGCAGGTTGTTTTTAAATCTCCTCAAAAGGGAAAATATAGCAAAGTTTTTTATATACGAAACACCCCTTATATCCTAGAGCTCTACACAAGAGTTCCCTTGCCAAAGGAAAAGATCGCCGAGCTTGGGGCTTTTTTGGATCTTGCTGGAAGCTATTTTGAAAATATTAAAGCCAATAGCAAGATGGTACTCAACTATATCAACTTTTTACGACTCTCCAACCGGGCTTTGGAGCTGCAAAGCCGCTACTTTGCCAACCATTCGGAGAAAGTGCGAATTGTCAGCGTCGAGATTGCCAAAAATCTTTTTTTAGACGAGAAAGTTATAGATACCATCGCTTTGGGAGCAGAATTGCACGATATTGGAATGGTGGGTAAAATAGAGCAGTTTTTAGATAGCAATAAGATTAAAGACAAAGATTTGGACCTCATTCGCTACCATCCAGTCATTGGAAGCGTCATTGTAGAGCCCATTGACAAGGTCTACCCGATAGCTCCTATTATCCGGTACCATCATGAAAGGTATGATGGGAGCGGTTATCCATACGGGTTAAGCGGTGATGATATCCCCTTAGAAGCCCAAATCGTGGCTTTGGCCGAGTACTACGTGGGCGTCACCAGCCCAAGAGCGTACCGAAAAGCCAAAAGTCACGAAGAAGCCATTAAAGATATTCAAAGTCAAAAAGATAAGCTCGTAGCCGCTCCAGTGATAGAGGCTTTTTTGGAATCGCATGAAAAGACGGCTAAAAAGTTGGAATTGCTCGATATTAAGTGATCACTCGTTTTTGGATTTTACTTCGTAGACCGTTTTGTTTGGATTTTCTATAAAATGTTCTTTTATGAATTTTTGCTCGTTTTTTTGCAAAAACACCGTTACGAGGGCTTTTGTCCCTTCTTGCAAAATATAGTTTTTATTGGGTATCTCCACTTCAGCAGTCATTCGGCCAAAATCTGGATCTACCACCATTACTACCCGTGATATTTTTGCCTCTACATGGTACGGAGGGGTAGTAAGAAAATCCACTTCCACCTTTTTACCTTTTTTAATGAAAGGAAGAAGCCCCGGAGCAATCCCGGCTTTGACAATCACTTTGTCTAGATTGACGATGGTGCCAAGTTTACTTCCCTTGGTGACATAATCTCCGGGCTGGGTTTTTACGTCGGCTATAAATCCGGATATATCGCTGCGTACTTGGCTTAGATAGAGTAAATGGCGTAGTTTTTTGAGTTCTGCAGCGGTATCGTTGATACGCTCTTTGAGGGAGTAGAGCTTTTCTTTTTTGATCTCTTCATCTGCATATTTGCTTTTTAAAGAGGAGGCGTAGGCGTTTTTTGCATTGTGAAACTCTTGCAGATCCCCATACCCTTTAGCCTTGAGTCGAGAGAGCTGCTCGAGATTGAGTCTGGCCATATTTACAAGAGCAAGATCCATCATATGCTGTTTGCTGTGTCGGATAAAATGGGCGAACTCCTTAAGATATTGGAGCTCTTTTTGGATTCTTTGGATATCGTATTGGGTGACGGTGGTCTCAAAGCGAACTAAAAGGTCTCCTTTTTTGACTTTATCTCCTGAATGAATGAGTACTTCTTTGACCCGTCCATCCATAGTAGCCAAAATATCCTCTTTTTGCGAGGGGTAGACCTCTCCTTCGAGTCGGATGGTGATGCCTTCTTTGCTCTTTTTGATCTCTTTTTCTTCGGGAGTTTTGGCACATCCTCCCATAAAGAGAATCGCCGCTGCCATCCCCAGCAACGCCAATCGTCTCATACTTTTCCTTTTGTGTACTCTTGTAGTATCGAATCAAATCGCTTTATACTCTCCCCCGTATTGGCAAAGGTGAGTATATATGCCTTGTCCAATCGTACTTGGGAGAGAAATCTACTCAACAGGTTTGGCAAAAGCTCGTACGGGTGTGTATAGATTATCGGTTTGATTTTTCGATTTGTTACGCAGCTAAAGAGTCTTTTTGTAACAAAAAGAGGCAGCATTCGCATATAAAAGCCGCCGCTAAAGGGGATAAAGCACTTAGGGATAGGAATTTCGGTGATCTCTCCTGAGGGTGTGGTAATAACAAAAGGATTTTTTTTATCGATAGCGTTGCCGTACATGTAGGTCTTAAAAGGAAAATAGGAGGAGGAGTAGGTAAAACCTATCTCTGCGAGTGCTTCGTAATAGCGTTTCTTAAATGGCAGGCTCCAACTAGGACTTCGATACCCAAGGACCGGAGCCTCTATGATCTCTTCGAGTATCTTTTTGGCTAGGGCGGTCTCTTTTTTCCACACATCAAAAGGCTTTTGGTAAACGAGTTGATGATCGTACCCGTGGGAGGCTATCTCGTGCCCCTTTTGGTGCAGATTTTTAATGACGTGGGGGAAACGGCGAGCAAAACTACCAAGGACAAAAGCGGTCGATCGAAAGCCATAGCGCAAAGTCAGCGTATCCCATTTGTCCAAAATGGCGGGGTAGTCGATGGAGAGCTCTTTTTTTGGCGTGATGCCAAAATTAGCGTCTTCTACCCTCTCCACATCGATCGTCAGCCAGATGGGATGTTGCAAATAGGTATCAGGTAGATACATTGCTCCTCCATAGAAAATCTTTGGTGGCAAAAAGGTAGAGGCTATAGAGGGTAGCGGGCAGAATATAGAGTATTTGCAGCACCAAAGAGGCGCTCAGTGCTTCTTCCTTTGGAATGCCGTACCACCCAAGTGTGAGAATAAAAGCGGCTTGAAAGGTACCGATACCACCGGGAGTCAAAGGAATGGCCGAAACGGCAAAAGCAAGGGTAGAGGCGACAAATATCTGCCAAAACTTAAGATCAAAATCAGTCGCCGTGAGGAAAAAGACGAAATTATTGAGGTAATAGCTCCCCCAAACCGCCAACGTCAAAAAAAACAGGGCTCCAAGGCGCTTGGGAGTAAGGTTGGAGCGCGCGATTTTATAGATTTTATATACCAAAGCTCGTACTTTTGGGAATGGAAGCCAAAAAAGGAGTTTACGAAAAAAAGAGGGAGAGTAAAACAGATAACCAAGCGACAAAAAGAGACCAAAGAGTAAAAGGGCTACTACAAGACCCCCTTGGCTTGGGAGTATAAAAAGAGCTGAAAAGAGGATCATTGCCGCTAAAACCAGCACGTCAAAAAGACGCTCTATGAAAAAGTAGGAGGTGGAGTGGGCGATATGATGGCCCTCTTTTTGTTTCATATAGTAGATCTTGGAGAGATCTCCAAGTTTTGCCGGAGCGAAGATATTTAAGAAAAAAGCGAGCATATTGGCTTCAAGGCTGGATAAGAAAGAGTAGCGAAAATGGCTCAGATAGTACCAGCGCCATGAGATGACAAGATCGCTGATAAAAACGGCAATAAAGGTCAAAACCACTCCCCAAGGATTAAGATGCTTGAGGCTTTGAAGAAGAAGCTTTAAGTCGATATCTTTGAATATCCAGTATACCAAAGCGGCCAGCAAAAGAAGCTTGAGGATTTTTATCGCCGATTTTTTCATAAATCCACAAGATACTTCGTAAGTTTTGGTCCTACAAAATCGGTAAAAATCGTAGGTAGTTTGCTCCATATTTTGGACGCTAAAGCGTAGCTGGCATAGATATCTTTTTGGGTGTCGGTGAGGATATCGATCTTAATGGGAGTAGCGCCAAAACGGGTTTTAAAAAAGTAGGTTCCTCCGTTGTAGGGGGAGCGGCCAAAATCGATGGTATGAATATCGGGCTTGGAGATAAGGTAGCGAATGAGCTCGTGATAGAGGAAATAACCAGTACTTCCTTCGTTCTTGTGGCGATAAACCCCTCCGTACAAAAGGGTGGCTATGCCGTTGTCATAAAAAAAGAGCACGCCTCCAACGGGCTCCTCTTTTTCGTTAAAGAGTATGAAGATATCCAGATCTTCGCCAAAGTTTTTGGCCAAATTGTAAAACAGGGTTATAGGCATAAGGGGAGTGCCGTGGTGTTTGTAGATATCTCGCAAAATATCATAAAAAGCTTCGATAAAGGAGTGGGCTCTTTGGAGGCGGTATCTTTGGAGCCGTTTTTCCTTATTTACGCTCCGTTTGGCCAGTTTCTTGTACCCTTTGACGATCTGATCAAGACTCTTTCCTTCGATATCGAGGCGCAAGGTGACCGTATCGTGATCTTTAAAATCTTTGTACTCGAAGTTGAGGGTGCGGATTTGGTAATGGTTATCCTTGGCCAATTCCAAAAGTCCCTGAGCCTCTTGGCTTGTTTTATCGGTGTAATTGAGCAGGGGCAGATAACTTAGATACTTTTTGCCAAAAAAGCTTGGTTGTACGATAAAGTCCATATACTCTTCAAATCCAAAGGTTTCAACGAGGCTTTTTTTCCACAATTGGATCAGTCGCGGAGTGTAACATATTCGTTTCATCGACACTCTTTTGCTTCAATGATAGCGATTTCTCGCACAATTTTTGTGATGGCACGCTCATCCATCTTAACTTTGGCATAAAGCACGGCAACAATCAAGGAGAGTATGGCAATAGCTAAATAAATAATGAGATCCACCCCCCGTCCGATCCCAAAAAATTGGGCCACTTTATCGGCCACTTTCGGGAACAAGATCAAATAGGCCAAAAAGAGATAAAAAAAGATTACGCTCATACGCTGATAGGTACGATACCTGCTAGAAAAGGCCACAAGCAAGAAGACAATGCTAAGCACTGCTATTAAAAAGATTTTGACAAAGATCATTTGATCACCTTTGCTAAAATATACTCGACTATAATGTTAACAGAATTCATCATGGACTGGCCTTTAGAGATGGAGTAGTCGCTGTATCGGATCGTACAGGGCAGCTCCATATAGCGCATTTTGAGCCGCTTGATAAGATCGATAATCTCTGAGGCGTGGCTCATACGATTTTGTGTAATGGCAAAATCTGGAAATTTGGCTATATTAATGGCCCGAAAACCGTTGTGGGTATCTGTTAGCGATATTCCAGTCATAATCCTCTCTACAAAAGCGGCGATTTTGAGAAAATATTTTTTTAAAGTAGGGATATTTTCGGCTTTGCCCAAAAATCTAGAGCACAGCACGATATCGGCTTTATCTTCACGCAGCACTTGTACAAAGCGCTCGATATCCTCGGCGCAGTGCTGACCGTCCGCATCGAAAGTAACCACATATTTGCACCCCATCTTTTTAGCGTACTCTATGCCTGTTTCCAAAGCGGCCCCTTGGCCCAGATTGACGATATGACGCAGTAGATGCACTCCCTCAAGACAGGCTTGTGCGTAGCTGTGGTCTTTGGAGCCGTCATCTACTACTACGATTAAATCCTTTGGCCGCACCCTTTTGAGCTCCTCAAGGGTTTGGCGTATCATCTTCTCTTCGTTGTACAGCGGTATGACTATGGCGATTTGTGGTTTCATTAGCTATCTTTTCTAACGTTTTTGCGCAAAGAGTCAGGCCAAAGGCACCCGTCACCCCTACAAAGCTCCCTTTTTCTCGACATTTGGGAGGCTCTGGAGAAAATATCGCCAAAAAGTCCCCCTCAAAACCGCTCCGTTTAAGTTCACTTCGTAATTTTTTGGCAAAAGGGTCTCCATATGTTTTCCATATGGAGTCGGCCCGAATCTGGGTGGGATCGCACTTTTTGGCGCTTCCCGTGGCGCTGATAAGTTTGGGCGCGCACTTTTTGGCCAAAGCCACTTTGGCTTTGGTATCGTCTATAGCGTCAAGTATGAGATCGTATGGCGCAAAATCGAAATTTTTGATCCATTCATTATCGATTTTGGCCTCTATTTTTTTAACGCCCGGATAGAGGCGCTCAAGGACGTCGGTTTTCTTTTGACCCAGATGCTCGCTGCCGATTTGGCGGTTTTGGTTGGTGATGTCGTAGCTGTCAAAATCGACAATGGTGATGTCTCGCACACCGCTGCGGTACAAACAGTCCAGTGCGAAGCTGCCCACACCCCCTACACCAAGCAGCAAGATCTTGGCCTTTTGAATCTTTGCAAAATTTTCGCCAAAAAGGGTACGGCAGCGCTCAAATCTCATATCCACCTCTTGAGCTTAGGTATCTCTTTGTACGCGGTCAAATCCGCCGTAAGAGGCGTAAGGGAGACGTAACCCTCCTTGATTGCCTCAAAATCGCAATCTCTTTTTTTGCTTGGCACCCATTCCAAAGGGTGCAGACCTAGCCACCAATACTCTAGACCTCGTGGGTTTCTGTGTAGATGCGCTTCGTTGAAGTAGACTCTAAAGCCAGCTTTTGTCACTTTATAGCCCTTGAACTCTTTAGTAGGGGGGACATTAACGTTGAGACATTTTCGAGGCTCTAAAGGCCATCCCTTTTTTAAAACTTTTTTGGCCAAATCTTTGGCTACAAATTTTGCCTGGTCGTACCCGATACTCAACTCCATCTCCTCGCAATTGGAGTTGCATACTTGACTAATAGCAATAGAGGGAATGCCATAGATAGCGCCTTCCATCGCTCCGGCTACGGTGCCTGAGTAGGTGATATCCTCGCCCATGTTGGCACCTCTGTTGATACCGCTAAGCACCAAGTCCGGTTTGACTCCACTAGGATATAAGGAGCTTAGAGCCAGATAGACGCAGTCTGTAGGGGTGCCGTCTTCGAGTTTGTAAAAGTTATCATCAAGCTGGATAAAACGCAAGGGCTTTGTAAGGGTGAGGCTGTGGCCGCAGGCGCTCTTTTCGCTAGCGGGCACCACCACTAGCACTTCGCCAAGATCCTGTACGGCTTCTATCAGAGCTTTTAAGCCCAAAGATTCAAATCCGTCGTCGTTGGTAATGAGTATTCGTTTCATATCATCCTAAGTAGTCGAAGATTTTGGTATAGACAAAAAGTAGCGGCACGAAAAGCAAAGTGGTGATGAAAACCAAGGAGGTGACTACGAGCTCCTTACAGCGATATAGTGCCGCTAAATTGACATTAGCCACAGCCAGTGGCGTCATCATCTCCATAAAAATCACCTTTTTGGCAAGCGGTTCCAAAGGCAAAGCCTGCAGTACCGCAAAAGTAATAAGAGGCAGTACCATAAATTTCATCGCCACCACCGCTATTATCAGCTTTTTATCCAAAAGCTTCAAACTAATTTTAGCCAAATAAAAGCCAAAAATCATCAGTTGGATCACAATTGCGGCAAAAGCCCCCATCTGTAAAAAAAGATCGAGTTGGGCGGAGGGTTTGAAGCCCAAAAGATTGAGCCAAATAGCCAGCAGTGCGAACCAAAGGATGGGCAATTTGATCGTATTTTTGATCGACTGCCACGCATCAAAGCTTCCTCTAGAGTAGAAGTAAGCGCCAAAGCTGTAGACCATAAAGACATTGGCCAGATTGACGATGGTGGTATAGGGCAGACTCTCAGGTCCAAAGAGAGCAAGGCCCAGCGGAACGCCCAGATTGCCCGTGTTGCCGATAACGGAGGAGACGATAAAGATGGAGCGCTCTTTTGGATCTTCAAAGAGCCGTTTAGCCAAGAAGAGATTAAGTGCGATGACACCCGCTCCCAGTCCAAAAAAGATAAAAGGAGCGATGGCAAGATTAAAATCGATTGGGCGTTTGAGCAGTCCCCAAAAGCTCAAAAAGGGCTGGAAGATATAGACAGAGAGCACCACTAGCGTTTTTTCATCTACTTTTTGGCCAAAGATTTTTTTGGTAATGAAACCAAGCAAAATGAAAAGATAGACATACAAAAGCGCTTGCAAGCTATCCATCGATCGCCTCGGCTACCTTTTTTGCGCTGCCGTGCTGCAAATAGGCCCGTAATTTCTTTGATCGCTCCAAAAATTTTTGAGGATCGTAGGTATGGTAGGCCTGTAAGAGATTGTAGGCGTTGGCTTCTTTTTGTAAAAATTCCGGATGTATCGCCTCGTAGCCCGCCTCTTGCATCAAGATATTGGCCAATCCCACCTTGTCGATATGGGCGAAGAGCTTGGCGATATGGTAGTCGATAGGATTGGCCTTGTAGACCAGAGCCAAAGGGGTACCGATCAGCGCGCTCTCAAGTGTCGCCGTACCGCTGCAGACAAAGGCGAAACTGCTTTGTAGCAATGCTTCGTGGGTATCGTAGACTACCTTAAAGCCTCCAATATCCCCATAGAGGGAGAGGTCCGTAAAATGTGATGGGACTACGAGCAGAGCCTCTTTATCAATTTTTTGGCGTACTCGACGAAAAAGGGGCATAAGCGAGGCGATCTCGCGCCGTCTACTACCGGGTAAAAAGGCCACGGGACCCTCAGGAGCGGGAACGGATTTGAACCTGGTAATCTCGTCCAGCAAAGGATGCCCCACATAGCGGATATCGTACCCTTGGGAGTAGAAGCGGCTCTCAAAAGGGAGGATCGAAAGGGCGTGGTCCACGTAGCGCTCGATCTTTTTGATGCGACCCCGCCGCCAAGCCCAGGCTTGGGGGAGAATATAGTAAAAGATCTCCTTATCGGGATAGCGTTTTTTGACGGCTTTGGCTAAAGGAAGATTAAAGCCGCTGCCATCGATGAGGAGCACTTTATCCACTTGGGCGGCCAACTCTACCATCTGGGATTTAAGCCGTAAAAAAAAGGGAATCTTGCCAAGAGCATCCACGAAACCCATTACAGAGAGGCTTTGCAGATCTACAAGAGGATCTCCCAGCGAAGCGTCGAATATCCCAAGAAGCTCGGCATCGATGTGTGGTAGAAGGTGGGATAGATGCAGATTTGCGCTGCGCTCCAGAGCGCTGACGAGGAGTCTCATACCATCCTTTTTGATATAATTATAGCAAAAAGGACCTAGATGGAAAACAAAGAGCCAATGACAGAGTATGGATACAAAAAGATCCAAGAGGAGTTTGAGGCACTTAAAGCTGAGCGTCCAAAGGTAGTAGAGGAGATCGAGCGGGCAAAAGAGCACGGAGATCTACGAGAAAATGCCGAGTACCATGCGGCCAAGGAGCGTCTAGCTTTTATTGATGCAAGGCTTACAGAGCTGAGCGACCTACTCGCCCGTGCTCAGGTGATCGATCCTTCTAAACTGCCCCATAACAAAGTAGGCTTTGGCTCTACGGTGAGGCTTCTTGATATCGAAGAGGAGGAGGAGATAGAGTATACAATCGTAGGGTCTACCGAAAGCAATCCCGAGCATGGACTTATCTCATACAACACCCCGCTGGCCCGTCAGCTGCTGGGTAAAGAAGAGGGAGATGAGATCACCGTCAAGCTCCCAAAAGGGGAGATAGACTTCGAGGTGCTTGAAGTCTATTACAAGCCCATCGAGTTTGGCAAATGATTCGCTGTGCTATCGTGGGGGCTTCGGGGTATACGGGACTAGAACTTGTTAAACTGCTGCTTGTCCATCCAAATTTTGAGATAGCCTACCTTTTTGGCAGTTCCAAAGAGAGGATTGAAAGAGTTTATCCCGCCCTGAGGGGGGTCTTTGAAAAAGAGATCCTTCCCACCGATATCGAGTTGGCCGCTTCGTGTGATCTGGTCTTTTTGGCGCTTCCTCATAAAAGTGCCATGGAGGTGGCAAAACCGCTTTTGGATCAGGGAGTCAAGGTAGTAGACCTCTCGGCGGATTATCGATTGAAGCTTGAAAATTATGAAGCATTCTACACTACGCATAGTGACAAAGAGCATCTAAAAAATGCCGTATACGGTCTGCCGGAGCTCTTTAGACAAGAGATCCAAAAAGCGCAGCTCGTGGCAAATCCGGGCTGTTATCCTACCGCTTCTCTTTTGGCTTTGGCTCCCTTTGTCCCTTTTATGGAGCGTGATATGCCTCTTGTCATCGATGCTAAGAGCGGAGTGAGCGGAGCGGGTAAAAAGTGCAAAGAGACCACCCACTTCGTCCAGATTGATGAGAACCATTTCGCCTACACTCCCATCACCCACCGCCACAGTATAGAGATCAAAGAGAAACTGGAGATCTTGGCCAAAGAGCCTATGGAGGTGATTTTCGTCCCGCACCTACTGCCCGTAGATAGGGGGATGCTTGTAGACTGCTACATTCAGCTCCAAACTCCCCTCGATCCTCTGGAGGTGCTCAAAGATTTTTATGCCAATGAGCCTTTTGTGCGTATCGTGGAGGAGCCAGCTCGGATCAAAAACGTTGCGGGGACTCACTTTTGTGATATATATGCCCAAGCTAAAGGCAAAGTAATCTATCTCAGCAGTGCCATAGACAATCTTTTACGAGGGGCCTCCTCCCAAGCCGTGGCCAATGCCAACTTGCTTATGGGACTGCCAGAAGAGAGGGGACTACCAAAAATTGCCTATGTTCCTTAAAAAAGGGGCTATCTTTGTCGCCGACGTGCACTATCACCTAGGGCTACGAGAGGAATTTCTCCCTTTTTTAGAGCGGCTCGATGCTCCTCAGCTCTTTTTGATGGGGGATATTTTTGATCTGCTCGTAGGTGGGGTTAAGGCCACTTTTGTCCAAAACGCCTCCTTGATCCGAGCGCTTAACGAATGGTGCACAGACAAAGAGTGTTTTTATCTTGAGGGCAACCACGACTTTTTACTGGCCAGTCTCTTTCCTAATATAAAAGTCATCGATAGATTTGCTCAGCCCCTAGTTGTGCAAGCTGGCTCCAAGCGGGTAGCTCTGGCTCATGGAGATATCTATATAGAGGGGTTCTATCCTCTCTATATCGAAACACTGCAAAATCCAAAACTCATCTCTTTTTTGAATCTTCTTGATCGCTATTTGCCGATTTCTCGAAAGATCCAGCGATACAACGCCTCCAAAGATCTGTGTCGTGTGATACCAGGCTTCAAAACCGTCGCTCAAAAAAGGGTGGAGCACTACGATGTGGATCTGGTGATTGAGGGGCACTACCATCAGCGTTGCCGATGCTCTTTTGGTCAAAAGGAGTATATCAACTTGCCAGCTTTTGCCTGCACCAAAGAGGTGCTGGTGTGGGATGGGGTGTTTAATTTTGCTCGAATGTGATGCCAAATCGCAACATTATCCGATAGCTTGGCTCAAAATGGTTCTCCACACGCCACAGTACCGCAGGAGAGAGTTCGTAAAAGAGCCATTTGCGATAAAAGATATCGTGATAATCCACGCCTACATAGTAGTAGTTGATTTTAAAGGAGCTATGTGAGTCGTTTAGGGCGTAGATATCGGCGTGGGGTGTTAGGGTGGTGTAGCGCCCAAGAGAGTGGTAGAGCTTAAAAGAGTGCAAAAACTCTAAAGAGGCGTTGGGGCGTTGCCGATAGCGAATATCATTTTCAAAGGCAAAAAGGGTGTGGGGAGCAAGATGGCGTTGATAGTGGGCGAATAAAAGATTATCAAACTTTCTATCTAAATAATAGGTCACCCGTGCGCCGTAATAGAGCCATCCGGTCATAAAAGGGTGATCTTTGTCCCATTCCGCAGAGACAAAAGGATCTGGCGAGATTTTATGGAAACGGACCCCGGCTCTATAGGAGATATTGGTAGAGGTCAAATAGCTAAATCCCGCCAAAAAGGAGCTGTTTTTGATAGAGTTTCCCACATTGTCGGCGCTTTGTGCGTCGATATTTTCATTAGGTCTGTACTCTTGAAAGAAAAGGTGGAGTCTTTTTTGCGTACGGGGAAGCTCTAACCTGATCCTAATATTAACTCGAAATCTCGCCTCTTTTTTGGTCTCTAAAATCGTATCTACAGAGGTGCGTATCGAAAAGCGCTGTTTAAGCGACTCGTTGCTGTCGCTTAAAAATTGATCGAGGGCTTTGAGCTGTTGGCCGATCCAGTTTCTAATATGGTGATGAAGACTCTCAAGACTTTGTGCCCATAGCGCTGTGGCTATAAATAGACTAATCCAAAATCGCATCGGCTAGCTCGAATCTATTGGCAGTCATAATATGGATTTTTGGATGAAGCTCTTTGATTTTGCCAAAAAGCTCTTTAGAAAGTTCAAATCCCACCTCAAACTCCTTTCTTTCTCCATCTTTATGGGCTTTGTATAGTTCGTCTATCCAAAATCTTGGTACGTTGATGCCAGGGACATGCGAGGCCAAAAACTGGGCCGTCTTGAGTCTGGTGATGGGGAAGAAGCCCAAAATCAGCTGGGCTTTGGCCCGCTCTCCCCCAAATTCCCCCTTTGCCTCCTCAAAAAGCTCCAAAAGGCGCATGATATTTTGGGGATCGAAAACTGGCTGGGTGATGATGCCTACCGCTCCGTGTTCGATCTTTTTTCGCATCTTTTTTTGCAAAGTTTTGGGATTTTTGGCGTAGGCGTTGCTTACGGCAAAAGGGTAGATCTTTTTAGGTTTGATCTTAAACTCCTTGCCTGCATAGTCAATACCGGCATTGAAGCATTTTATGATATCCAGTAGCAGTGTACTATCTCCTTCGAAGCAGCCTTTAGTATTTGGCTGATCGCTTATTTTGGCAGGATCGCCCGTAAGCGCCAAAATCGTACGCACCCCAAAGTCGTTGGCTCCTAAAAGATCGGATTGTAAGGCCAGTTTGTTACGGTCTCGCATGCTCATCGTGGCGATGACTGGTTTGTTAAACCGCTCTTGCAGTCGCACCGCTCCAAAAAGCGCGCTGTATTTGAGCTTGGCCAAGGGATTATCGGTGGTGCTCAAAGCATCTACTTTTTTGTGCAGTCCCAACCCCTCTATTTTTTGGATGATATTGTCGATGCTTGGAGCGTGGCCCGGCGTGGTTTCCAAAGAGATATAGGGACCCGTACGCAATTTTTGGATCAGAGCATCGATCATATATGGCCTTTGTAATCAAATGGAGTCGTAATTTTTATTTTAATAAATTTTTAGTTAAACTTTAGTAAAAAAAGTACAAAAGGCTGTGAATGCGACTGTGCGTATTCGATTTTGACTCAACGCTGATGGACGGAGAGACCATCGATTTTTTGGCCAAACCTTTGGGACTGGAGGAAAAAGTAGCCCAGATTACCCAGATGGCGATGCGCGGAGAGCTCGATTTTTTTGAGAGTCTTATTACTCGCGTACAATTGCTTGAGGGACTTGAGGTACAAGAGGTCGATCGAATATGCCGTAATCTCCCTTTCATGCCCGGAGCCAAAGAGACGATCGAGGCTCTCAAACGAAAAGGGATTACAGTAGTCGTCTTTAGCGGCGGTTTTCGCAACGCCACCTCGTATGCACGTGAAATACTCGGATTTGATGCCGATTTTAGTAATATTTTGCATACAAAAAATGGAAAATTGACCGGACTTGTGGGTGGGGAGATGATGTTTGGCTTTAGTAAAGGCGATATGCTCCAACGCTTACAAGCTATCCTTGGTGTCTCTCCTGCCCAGACGATGGCCATAGGAGATGGGGCCAATGATGCAAGTATGTTTGCCTATGCAGAAAAAAAAGTGGCCTTTTGCGCCAAAGAGATACTCAAACAAAAAGCTAATATCATTGTGGATAAAAAAGATTTAAGAGAGATTTTACGCTATTTGGAGTAAGATGGGAGTATGAAAAAACTAGTCCTTATTTTAAGTATCTTTGCTCTTATTGTATGGGGAGCACCAAAGGAGAAGAGGATGCAACTGCTCTCGCCGGCTTTTGAAAATGGGGGGATGATCCCTACAAAGTATACTTGTGAGGGAGCGGATATCTCAATTCCGTTGATATTTAAGAATATTCCCACCGAGGCCAAAAGTATCGCCATTATTATGGATGATCCCGATGCCCCAATGGGCGTATTTGTCCATTGGGTGATTTACGACATTCCTGCCACTTTAGAGGGTTTACCCGAGGGTATACCCAACGAGCCGGTACTTGAATACGGCATCAAACAAGGAATCAACGACTTTCGCCGTATTGGATATGGAGGGCCTTGTCCGCCAAACGGAGCCCACCGCTACTTTATCAAAGCCTACGCTCTTGATAGAGTACTTCAAGCAGAGCCGGGGCTAACGAAGCATCAGCTTCTAAGACTCATACAGCCATTTATCCTCGATAGCGCGGTTTTGATGGGTATCTACGCAAGATAAAAGGCCCAGATCACAGGCGAGAGCCTTTTGATCTTTGCGTTGGAGCTTGGCGTTTTTAAGACTCTTTTTGGAAGCAGAGCAAAAAGATATCAAATGCTTTATGTTTTTGAATTGTATGAACTATTTTGGAGCATCGCAGGATAAAGCCGTACTTCTCAAAACTTTGGCTCAGCTTGTTAGGATCAAAACCAAAATGGTAAACGCCTGTGGTATCGGAGTGAAAGCTTCCATCTTCACGCACCAGATCGGCTACACAGATAAAGCCCTTTGGCCGCAGCTTTTTGGCCAGGTTTTGGATAAGTGTGTCGATATTTTTGATATGGTGGAAAGTCATGGAGCTGAGGATTAGATCGAAGCTGTTTGGCAGATCCTCTAGTCTAGTTTGATAGGCTTTGATGTGCGGAGTATCGGACTTTTTGTTGAACTCTTCTACCATCTTAGCCGATGTATCGACACCCATTATGCTTTTAGCAATATCCACAAGCTCGAAACTTACCAACCCCGTCCCACATCCAAAATCCAAAATATCGTAGCGGCCTTTGGGCAAACACTCCTGTATGGCGCTTGCCACCTTTTGGGCCGTTTGGCGCCGTCTTTGGTTCTTGTCCCACTCCTGGGCTCTCGCGTCGAAGCTACTCATCCTTGAGCCCCAGGCAGTTGATGGCGATGCCTCGGATCTTTCTGGCTTGGTAGTCAAGCTTGAACCATTGATCATAAATCTCCTTGGCCGGAATATCTTTGGCTTTGGAAAAGTCCAGTGCTCCATTTTTGTCTTTGGGTATGAAAGATTCCAAAAACTCATACATCTCCATGCGCATCTGCTCGTACTTTTTGAACTCTTTCATCGCCTTGTTTTTATCCATAATTTTCTCCTTTTGCGTAGATAGTATGCAAAAAGTACCCTAAAATTTTAAAAGCGGCACTTCAAAACAATCTATAAGCTAAATTGTACTAAAATTTGTGCAAATCCAACGTTGGAGAAGAGGATGATTTTAGAAGCTGTCAAGTATATGATCCTTGGTATGGGGATCGTGTTCTTATTTTTGCTCTTGATGGTCTGGATCCTTGACTTGCAGCATAAGCTGCTTTTGAAATATTTCCCCGAAAGCTTCGAGGACAAAAAGGAGCCGCCCGTTACGAGCAGACGGGAAAAACTTAAAAAAGTGGCTGCTATTACTGCGGCGCTGCATCATATGAAAAACTCATAAAAGAGGAAGGG
>JALWCE010000086.1:25605-26416 GCA_027036935.1 Nitratiruptor sp.
GAAAGATTTTCTCCCCGCTCTTGACGCGGCTAAAGAGGTGGGAATCAACCACTTTGAATTTGGCGGAGGAGCGAGATTTCAAAGCCTCTTTTTTTATCTGCGTGAAAACGCTTTTGAGATGATGGATACTTTTCGCGAAAAAGTGGGGCCTGAGGCGAATTTGCAAGTCCTGGCTCGCGGTATCAACACGGTGATGCTTGATACTGGTAGCAGGGAAATGATTGATCTTTTTGCTAAGCTCTTTGCCAAACACGGCACCACAACTGTGCGAAATTTTGACGCTTTGAATGATGTGGATAATCTGGAATATTCGGCCAAATGTATCAAAAAATATGGAATGAAACACGAAATCGTAATTACCATCATGGAGCTGCCTCCAGGATGTGAGGGTGCCCATACGCCGGAGTTTTATGAAAAGACTTTGCGTGAGATCCTCGATCGTGGTATCGAATTTGACAGCCTCGCTTTCAAAGACGCCAGCGGTACGAGCACGCCTCAAAAGGTGTACGAGACCATCAAACGGGCCAGAAAGCTTTTGGGCGATGAGGTGCATATTCGCCTCCATACCCACGAGACCGCCGGAGTGAGCGTAGCTGGATATCTAGCCGCTTTGGAAGCCGGAGTGGACGGGATAGATCTAGCCGCCTCTCCTGTAAGCGGAGGGACGAGTCAGCCCGATATCATTACGATGCTGCATGCCGTCAAAGGCAAGCCCTACGATCTTGGCGGGCTCGATATGGAAAAAGTGCTCGATTACGAAGAGACTCTCAAAGAGTGTTTGGCCGACTACTTCATCCCGCCAGAAGCGACA
>JALWCE010000087.1 GCA_027036935.1 Nitratiruptor sp.
TGTCAATGCCGGTGGCAAGACGATGCTGCTCAAATCGATCCTCGCCGCTACCTATTTGGCCAAATATCTGATCCCGATGCGCTGTGATCCAAAGACCAGAGTGGGACGATTCAAAGAGATCGTACCCATCATCGAAGATCCTCAAAACGTCAAAAATGACATCTCCACATTTGCCGGAAGGATGTTGGAGTTTAGTCGTCTTTTTCAAAAAAATCATATTTTGGTGGGTGTGGACGAGATCGAGCTGGGGACCGACAGCGACGAGGCGGCCACGCTTTTTAAGGTGATCATTGAAGAGCTGATGAAAAAGGATATCAAGATCGCCATCACCACCCACCATAAACGTCTGGCCAGTCTCATGGCGGCCTATGAGGATGTGGAGCTGGTGGCTGCCATGTATGATGAGGAGCGAGGGGTTCCTACGTATGAGTTTTTGCAAGGAATCATCGGCAAGAGCTACGCCTTCGAGACGGCGAGGCGGTATGGGATACCGCTTGCGATCGTCAAAAGAGCCAAAGAGGAGTATGGCGAGGATCAAGCAAGACTCAGTGAACTGATCGAGCGAGGAAGCGAGCTAGAAAGAGAATTGCGGCGCAAAAAAGAGCAGGTGGAGCTGGAGCTATCCAAGGCTACCAAAGAGCGGATGCTGCTCGAAGATGAGCGTCATAGATTTCACGAGGAGCTTAGAAGCGAAAAAGCCAAACTCCAAAAGATCTACCAAGAAGCGGTAGAAGAAGCCAAAAAGGCCCTCAAAGCCAAGGAGGAAAAAGAGGCCCATAGGCACCTCACAAAGGCTGGGCAGAAGGTCAAAGAGGCGAAGATCAAGGAGAAAAAGCCAGAACCTTTGCAGGTGGGGGATACGGTGAAATATAGGAAAAATAGAGGTGTGATCACGGCGATACGAGGCAAAGAGGCGACGATAGAGGTGGAGGGCATGAAGCTGCGTGTCCCTCTGAGTGAGCTTCGACGCTCCCAGCCACTGCCCAAGAAAAAAAGCAAATCCAAAGTAAGCGTGGCCAAACCTACCAAACTCTCGGTCAAGCTGGATCTGCATGGGCTACGGGTCGATGAGGCGCTGGAGAAGACCGACAAATTCCTTAGTGATGCTTTGATGGCCGGGTTTGACGAAGTGCTGATCTATCATGGGGTGGGGAGCGGCATTTTGGCCAAAGCTGTACGAGGGTTTTTGAAAACTCATCCAAAAGTGAAAAGATTTAGTGACGCTCCGCCGCAGATGGGGGGCTTTGGAGCCACGGTGGTAGAGCTGTGATATAATGAAAAAAATTTAGGGAGCGGATAATGGCTCTGGCTTATGTGGAGTATTATACGTATGAAGATTATAGACATTGGGATGGGGATTGGGAGCTGATAGAAGGGCATCCCATTGCTATGGCTCCTCCTATGATAAGGCATCAAAGTATCGCTACTAAAATAGCTGCACAATTAGAAATAGGTATGCAAGAGTGTAATGAATGTGATGTAGTGATGGAAGAAGATTATAAAATTAGTGAGGAGACTGTGGTACGTCCAGATATAAGTCTCATTTGTAATGAAGAAAGTGAAACTTACATCATGAAACCTCCTTTACTTATTGTTGAAGTGGTTAGTCCTTCGACTGTTTTGAAAGATGAGAGAGTAAAATATGCACTTTATGAGCAAGAGGGTGTACAATACTACATTCTTGTCTATCCCAAAGATCTAAGAGCAAAAATTTTTAAAAACAGTGATAGTGGATTTAAAAAAATAGGCGATTTTTTTTACAGAGACGTTCTGTTTTGATGATATTGCTTGCAAACCATGTATCGATTTTGAGAAAGTTTTTAGAAAGTGGCGTGAGGCTGAGCGAAAAAGAGATTGAGGTTTTCAAAGCTGCTTTAGACAGTCTGGGCAAACCCTATAAGCTTTATCTTTTTGGCAGTAGAGTTGATGATGGCAAAAGGGGTGGAGATATCGATCTACTTGTGGTCTCAAAAGAACTTACAAAAAGGGATCTAAGAAGAGTGCGAGTGGAGTTTTTCAAACATTTTGGAGAACAAAAAGTTGATATCATTTTAGATAATGGAAAACCTAATCCTTTTATTGCGTTTATCAAACAAAACAAAAAGCGATTGAATTATGATAAGGAAGAAACTGCTACAAGAGATTACGCTTTTGCAAAAACAAAGAGAGTGGCTTGAGCTCTCGTTGAACGAGTGTGAAAAAATAGGTATAAAAAGGAGCTATTCCATTGAAGAGTTTGGAAAGTTTGAGACACTTTGTAGCAGATATGCTAGAAGCATCGATTTTTTGATCAGAAAATTTTTTGGAACGCTAGATGTATATGAGTTTGAATATAATGGATCGCTTATAGATGTTGTTAATAATGCTCACAAAAGAGGCCTTTTTGAGGATATCGACGAACTTCGAATGATGAAGGATCTAAGGAATACGATAGTGCATGAATATATCGAAGAGGAGCTGCAAGAGACTTTTGAAGATGTGGTGCAGTATAGTAAAAAGCTCATCGAAATCATCGATACGAGCTTGGAGTATGCAAAGCGATATACAAAGCGCCAATGAAAATAAGAGCTATATTTGTTATTGTGCTATTTAGCTTGGAGCTGTTTGGTTTTGATGTGATGCTTTTG
>JALWCE010000088.1 GCA_027036935.1 Nitratiruptor sp.
ACCAAGACCAAAGAGGAAGAGATAGAGGTTAGTGAAAAAGTGGTCGAAGTGGTAGAAGAGACGGTGGTAGATAAAAAAACGGGCAAAGAGAAAAAGGTAGAAAAAAAAGTTACCAAAGAGGTGCCTAAAAAGGTTAAAAAGTCTGTCGAATATAAGGTAAGTGCTCTATATGATATGCTTGGAGTTCCCGAGGATTTTATGGATAAACTCAAAAAAATCCTCTCCAAAGCACAAAAATTTACCCTCATCCTCGGCGAAGATCTCTACACGCACCCAAGGGCCGAGAACTTGGCCAAATTAGCCGGACTTATCGATAGATTTACAGATTTTGAGGTGATGCTCATACCTCCAAAGACCAACTCTTTAGGGGTGGCTTTGATTTGTGATTTGGATGAAAAGGGTGGAGAGTACACTATAGGCTACAATGCCAAAGGGGATTTTGTCCTGAGCGCTTTGGGTGACGGGGATCTGGATATGCCAGCGCTCAACCAGCAAGAGGGGACATTCACCAATATCGATAAACGGGTAGTTCCTACCAATGTGGCTTTACCTTATGAGGGGTATGTGCTCAATGATTTGGCCAAAGCTTTGGGTGTGAGCGACAAGGAGTATACGATAGAGTTTACCAAAGAGCTACCTGAGGAAAAAGGGTATAAGCCAATAGATTTTGATGATCTGCCAAACGAATTTTTAAACGACGGCACAGAAAAGAGAGGCTATAGACTGGAAAACAAAAAAGTAAATCTCGCAAGAAAGAATATCGAACCAATTGCCGAACTACCAGAATTTAATGGCACGGTGATCTATCGATGCGAGCCTGTGTTACAGTTTAGCCCTTTTACCAACAAAGCGCATCAGCTTCATTGGCCCTGTGAGCTGGTAGGTTCCCATCAATTTAGCGTAGCGGCGAAGCTCGAAGATGGGGATGAAGTGGTAATTCATTCCAAATTTGGAGAGATTGTCAAACGTTTTCGTATCGATCCTAAACTAAAAGGTACAGTAGCCCTTTTGGGAACGAGTGATCTAGGCATAGAGTACTTTGCGATGCAAGGAAATTACCGATACGAGCGAGTAAAAATCACAAAGAGAGTTGAGCCATGAGTGAAAAGATCAAAATAACGATTGACGGAAAAGAGTGTGAAACGGTTGCAGGGGAGTATGTGCTCAATGTGGCAAGGGCCAATGGAATTTTTATTCCGGCCATTTGTTATTTGACAAACTGCTCCCCTACTCTTGCATGTCGGTTGTGTCTGGTAGAGGCTGACGGGAAGCAGGTCTATGCCTGTAACGCCAAAGCCAAAGATGGTATGAGTATCGTTACGGTTACGGAAAATATCATCAAAGAGCGCCGTGCCATTATGGAGGTCTATGATGTAAACCATCCGCTGGAGTGTGGAGTCTGTGACCAAAGCGGTGAATGTGAGCTGCAAAACTACACACTCGAGATGAAAGTAGACGAGCAGCACTATGCTATTCGTGACACCTACCGTCCAGTGAAACACTGGAACTTTATCCACTACGACGCCTCTTTGTGTATCGTGTGTGAGCGATGTGTGACGGTATGTAAAGATATGATAGGCGACGCAGCGCTCAAAACTGTACCTAGAGGAGGGGATAAGCTCGACAAAAGTTGGAAAGAGCAGATGCCAAAAGATGCCTATGCCATGTGGAACAAGCTCCAAAAATCGATCATAGGTGCGGTGGCCGGAGAGCAGCTCGATTGTACTTGGTGCGGTGAGTGTATCAGCGTATGTCCGGTAGGGGCGTTGGTCAGCGAAGACTACCACTATACTACCAACTCATGGGAGCTAAATAAAATCCCCGCAGCCTGTGCCCATTGTAGCGCAGCATGTCATCTGTATTACGAGACCAAGCACACCTCTATCGAAAATCCCCAGCCAAAAATCTATCGCATAACCAACGAGTTTCATTATCAGCCACTCTGTGGAGCGGGGCGTTTTGGGTTTGATTTTGAAAACAGAGCTAAAAAAGACAAGGAAGCTTTCGATAGAGCGATTGAAGCTTTTGAAAAAGCCGATACTATCGCCTTTGATTCATATATAACCAACGAAGAGGCTCTTATCTTGCAAAGACTCAAAGAGCAAAGAGGGTATAAACTTATTAATGAAGATGCATTGCGCCTTAAAAAATTTATGGATAACTACTCTTTATACAGTGGGCGAAATTTGTATAGTGCGGATGTAAAAGATGTACACAAAAGCCAATTTGTCGTAAGCATCGGCACGGCTTTAAAAAGTGACAATCCACGAGTACGCTTCGCCTTTAACAACGCAGTGAAGATGAATAAAGGAGGAGGTTTATATTTCCATCCTATTAAAGACCCCGTCATCGAGTCGCTGGGCAAGACGGTAGTGCCTGTGTATCACAAGCCTTTAAAAGAGGAGGCCGCTCTTTATTTTATTCTCCAAGAGTTTGGTAACAAAGAAAAACTTCCCAAATATATCACTGAATATCTCAACTCCTTGATGGTGACCAAGACCAAAGAGGAAGAGATAGAGGTTAGTGAAAAAGTGGTCGAAGTGGTAGAAGAGACGGTGGTAGATAAAAAAACGGGCAAAGAGAAAAAGGTAGAAAAAAAAGTTACCAAAGAGGTGCCTA
>JALWCE010000089.1 GCA_027036935.1 Nitratiruptor sp.
CTCGATCTCTTCAAACTCCTTCTTTCGAGCCCCCTGATACACTTCCGCTATGACAATGGGCGATATAAAAAATTTGGCTCTTTTCTCGATCAATTGCTGGAGAGTTTCGATCGTATCGCTTCTCTTTTTCAAGATATTTATCACCACATCCGTATCCAAAAAAACTCTCATTTTTGAAGAATCCTACTTCTATTTCGTATCTCATCCACATACTCTTGTGCATCCACATCCCTAAAGCTCTCCAAAGGCTCTAAATTCTCTATAAACGATACAAAATCTTTTTTCTTATATTTTTGCAACTCTTTTTTTATCACGTTTCGTATAAAAGCCGACATCGTGATATTTTGCATTTTTGCAACCTTTTTGATCTCTTGCACCAAATGCTCATCTAAATAGATCTGTGTCCTATGCATCCTTTCTCCTACATCACTTTTATACATCATTGTACCACAATTATATCACACGAAACTCACAGGATCCATATCCACTTCACACAGATCGTTTTTGCACCCATAGATCGCCTGGAGGAGCTTCTTGGGCGAAGCGCTTCGCAGCAGGATATGGTAGCGATACTTGCCAGCGATTTTCTCGATGGCCGCCGGACCGAAGCCTACGATCTGCACATCCTCAAAACGCTTCAGGCACTCTACCACCTCTTCCATCGCACGCTTGGCCTTTATTTGATCCTTGTGGGCAAAGAGCAGTTGGGCCAGGCGGCGAAAAGGGGGATAAAGATCACGGCGAAACTCCAGCTCCTCACGTAAAAAAAGCTCATACTCTTGATATCGCTGGAAAAAATCCCGATTTTTGGTCTGAACGATTACCTTTCCCTCTTCCTTGCGCCCCGCCCGCCCGGCGATCTGCAAAAAAAGACTCACAGCCCGTTCACGTGCTCTAAAATCTGCCATAGCCAAAGTATAGTCGATATCCATGATCACCGCCAGCGCCACATCTGGATAGTCGTGTCCTTTAGAGAGCATCTGGGTACCCACCAAGATATCGATCTCACCTTTGGCGAAAGCGCCAAGAGTCTTCTCCAACTTTCTTTGGGTGGTGATGACATCTCTATCGAACTTTTCCACTCTACTCTTTGGAAAAAGGGACTGCAGTTCCTGAGCTATCTCACTGGTACCGTGGCGCTGGGCGCTGAGCTCTTGACTACCACAGCTTGGGCAGCTAGAGACTATGGGCTCGGTGTAGTTGCAGTAGTGGCACATGAGAGCTCTTTTGTCAAAGTGCACGCTCATCCCAACGTCACAAAAAGGACACTGCACCGCTTGACCGCACTCCTGACACACCAGATATTTAAAATAGGCTCTCGTGGGCAGGAAAAACAGAGCCTGTTTGCCCCTTTGCAGCACCTCGTTCAATGAGTCCAAAATAATCGGCGACAATCCGCGGCCACTATCGTAGACAAACTCCTTTTTGGCCCGAGCAAAAGAGGGCAGCCGCACGCTCTCGTAGCGATAGTAGCTGGTAAGACTGGGCGTAGCGCTCCCTAGGACCACGGGGATTTTCAGTAGTTTTCCCATATAAACGGCCATATCCTTGGCGTTGATACGGGGTCGGCTCTGAGCTTTATAGCTCTCGTCGTGCTCCTCGTCCACCACGATGAGTCCGGGTCTTTTCAAAGGCAAAAATAGAGCACTCCTAGGGCCCGCCACGATCTTGGCCTGGCCACTTCGGATTTTCTCCAATGCCTCGCTACGCCGCTTTTGGGTAAGCTTGCTGTGCCACATCACCACCATATCTCCAAAGACCTCTCCGAGTCTCTTCTCCATCTGAGGAGTCAGAGAAATTTCTGGCATCAAAAAGATCGCCTCTTGCCCCTTGGCCACAATCTCTTTGAAATATTGGATATAGACCTCCGTCTTGCCGCTGCCTGTCTCGCCAAAGAGCAAAGAGACATCGTGCCTTTTGATAAATTCTAGCGCCTTTTGCTGCTGAGGCGTAAGAATGGAGGGAGTAGAAGTGTAGGAGAGACTTTTTTGCTCACACTTTTTAAAAGGGACAAAGAGCGATAGAGCTTCGCCTATGAAGCAGACATAGTAGCGGGCAATAAATTGGGCCAGTTCTAATTGCCAAGGCTGGAGATACTCCTTTGTAGGCACCATCTCAAGCGTGTCAAAAGCAGGTTTGGCCACTTTTTGAAGCACCACACCCTTTTGGAGGCGATTTTTGATGGATACCTGGACGATTTGGCCATTTTCAAGCTCTTTAGAGGAGTGGTAGGTGAGCAGGAGCGGCTTACCAAGAATCGCTACTTCATAGTAGTACATCAAAATTGGTCGCAAAGCTCCGTTGGAGTGGTTTTGTCAGGATCACAAACAAAACGACCACTTGCAGCATCATATTTAAACACCAGCTTGCGACTCCCATCCACATGAAAGATATAACGATCGTTTTCTTTGCTCCAGCCACCGGGTTTGGTAGAAGGAGAAATCGCATGTGGCAAAACTTTGTCAAAGAGATGATCGTTGTCACTATCAAGAGTCGAGGGATAGGGATCTTGACCTAACAAAATATGCTTGTTTTTATAGACTTGCAGTCCGCTTTGTATAGCAGTAACGGTGGATTTGGCTTTGGAGATGTCGGCTTGAGCGAGCATCTCTTTGAATTTTGGCAAAGCTATCGCAGCCAACATTCCTAACACTACAATGACAAAAATTATTTCGACAATCGTAAAAGCTCGTCTCATCTAAAAATATAATTCTCCTCTTTGGATGCCACAAACTTTGGCGCATTCGTCGCATTGCCATCACGGCAAAAAATATTATATTCCCCCCCTTGGCTGCTATCTTTTTGGATAAAGGGGCTAGCGCTCTCCCCTTCGTTCACGCAATTATCGAAATTAACCGAAGTTTTATCGAAGTATTTAGGGATCCTCACATACTCCTCCAAACTACGCCCATAAAACTTCGAGCTATCCCCATCATTGTCGAGCTTGATGCTGCCATGAGCGCCCCTAAATAGAGACTTGGACCAGAGGCTGTGCCCCACGGTCCGAGTCAACGTAGCCGCAAAAGAGGTAGCTACCGCAGCTTTTGCCTGTTCTCCCATAGCAAAATAGCGGGGCAAGGCCACAGCAGCTAATACTCCAAGTACAATTATTACGAAGATCAACTCGATCATCGTAAAAGCATATCTCATTCTTAACTTTCAGGACCAGCTATAACATCACCGGCTGGGTTTTTAAGCTGAAATGCTGGCGCTGTAGTAGCGTTTCCGTCTCGACAAAGGATTTTATATCCATCTGTTCCAATAAGTGTTTTATTTGACTCCAATACTGCACTAGATCCAAAGCTACCAGTTCCACAGTTATTCAATTGAGTATCTTTTAAAACAAGCTCTTTAGGGATATCAATATAATTTGCCAAGTTTTCTCCTTTGACACTCCCCCCTTCACCAATATGTTTACTCCAAATTGTAGGTGATACGGTTCTATTGAGCGTACCAACAAAAGCTTTCATCTTGCCTTCACGTGCTTGCTCACTCACACCCACAAACTTTGGCAATGCGACTGCTGCCAAAATACCCAAAATCACGATCACAAAGATCAACTCGATCATAGTAAAACCACCACGTCTCATGACGTCTCCTTTGAAATGAAATTTTTGCAGGTCTTCCTGCATATATTGTTATCGGAAAAAATGAAAAATTTTTTATTTGACTTGGAGTTTATCGAGAAGTTCGTGCAGCTTCTTTTCTAGTAAATAGCAGTCATAACACTTTTTGAAGTAGGCGTGCAGCAAATCTTTTACCGAATTGTTATGATGCAAAGGGAGCTCCTTTTCGAGCTCCTTTTCAATACTCTTGGCAAAATCCTCCTCTTGGAGCGTGATATTGTAATCCGTCCCATTGATCTTGATAGTGAGAGTACGCAACAAATTATCCCACGAGGCTTTCGATCTTTTTGATAATCTCATCTATTTCCATATTTTTCATAGCTAGCTCGTCTCTAAGACGCTCAATCTCCTTGTCTTTTTCTTCGCTTGCAGCCTTACAAGTTACCAAATCTCGGCGCAGAGCCTCGTTTTCTTGAGCAAGTTCTTGGTAACGCACCACCATAGCCTCAATCTTTTCGTTGAGTTTCTCCATCAAATCTAGATGTTCCATCGTCCCCTCTTTTAAGCTTAATTTAATTTTTGTATAATTCTATCAAAAATTACTGAAAAAGGATTGAATTGGCGAAATTTGAGATGGTCTCTCCCTACGAGCCGGCAGGCGATCAGCCCCAAGCGATAGAGAAGCTCAGCCTCTCTATCAAAGAGGGCCATCGCTACCAGACTTTACTGGGGGTCACCGGAAGCGGCAAGACCTATACCATGGCCAAGATTATAGAGAAGCTCCAGATGCCCACTCTCATTATGACCCACAACAAAACCCTAGCGGCGCAGCTTTATAGCGAGTTCAAGCACTTTTTTCCAAAAAATCATGTGGAGTACTTCATCAGCTACTACGACTACTATCAGCCAGAGGCCTATTTACCCCGTCAAGACCTTTTTATAGAAAAGGATAGCTCCATCAACGAAGAGCTCGAGCGTCTACGCCTCTCGGCCACAGCGAGCCTACTAGAGTATGAGGATGTGATCGTGGTGGCTTCGGTGAGCGCCAACTACGGACTTGGCAACCCAAACGAATACCGCAAGATGGTCTTCAAGTTCGAGGTGGGCAACGAGATAGGTCAAAGAGAGCTGCTACTGCGGCTTTTGGAGATGGGCTACAAGCGAAACGACAAGTTTTTTGATCGGGGAAATTTTCGGGTAAATGGGGATGTGATCGATATCTATCCGGCTTACTTTGAAGAAGAGGCTTTACGGGTGGAGTTTTTTGGTGATGAGATCGAATCAATTACGCTGTTTAATCCATTAACAAATGATAAATATCAAAAGCTGCTGCGAGTCACGCTCTATGCCGCCAATCAATTTATCGTGGGTCAAGAGCGTTTAAGCCACGCTATTAAGAGTATTGAAAAGGAGCTAGCAGATCGACTTACATATTTTAAAAAAGAGAAGAAAATGGTGGAGTATCAGCGACTTAAGCAGCGCACCGAGTTCGATCTGGAGATGCTGGAGACCACGGGAACCTGTAAAGGGATCGAAAACTACTCCAGGCATCTTACGGGCAAAAAGCCTGGCGAGACCCCCTACTCCCTCATCGACTACTTCGAGGCGATGGGCAAGCCCTACCTCATCATCGTGGACGAATCCCATGTAAGTCTACCACAGTTTCGGGGGATGTACGCAGGAGATAGAAGCCGCAAGGAGGTGCTGGTGGAGTATGGCTTCAGGCTGCCAAGCGCACTGGACAACCGCCCCCTCAAATTCGAGGAATTTATCAATAAAGCGCCCCACTACCTCTTCGTCTCGGCCACTCCCGGGGAGCTGGAGCTAGAACTGAGCCAGACAGTGGCCGAACAGATCATCCGCCCCACGGGACTGCTCGATCCTCTAGTGGAGCTGGCTCCCAGCGCCAACCAGGTGGAGATCCTCCATGACGAGATCAAAAAAGAGGTCCAAAAGGGCAACAAGGTACTGGTCACCACACTGACCAAAAAGATGGCCGAGGAGCTCACCAGCTACTACGCGGATCTTGGGATCAAGGTGCGCTATATGCACTCCGACATCGACGCCATTGAACGCAATCAGCTCATCCGTGGTCTTAGGCGTGGAGAGTACGACGTGCTGGTGGGGATCAACCTGCTGCGCGAGGGATTGGATCTGCCAGAAGTGAGTCTCGTGGCCATCCTCGATGCGGATAAAGAGGGCTTTTTACGAAGTGAAACCAGCCTCATCCAAACTATGGGGCGAGCGGCCAGAAACGCCCAGGGACGGGTGCTGATGTTTGCCGATAAGATCCAACAGCGCCAAAAAGTGGAGGATACTCAGACACTAGAGCAGCTCAAAGACCAGATCACTGGCTCGATGTATAGAGCCATACAAACCACCATCGAGCGACGCCAAAAGCAGCAAGCCTACAACGAAGCACACGGCATCGTCCCCAAAACGGTCAATCGCCGACTGGACGAAAATCTCAAAAGCGAAGATCTGGACAAGCTCTACGAAAAGAAGAAAAAGCTGGAAAAACTGCCGCCAAAAGAGAAAGAGAAGATCATCAAAGAGCTCAGACGCGCCATGAACGAGGCGGCTAAAAAACTGGAGTTTGAAGAGGCGGCGAGGCTGCGAGACGAGATCGAAAAGATCAAAGCGCTATAGGCTTGAAGCTCTCGCTCTCCTCGTCAAAGTATTCGATCTCTCCGCTTTCGATCTTGTAGTACCATCCATGCAAAAAGAGCCTCCCCTCCTCCACGCGGCGCTTGACTGCCGGATAGGTGAGCAGATTGGCCAGCTGCACCACTACATTGAGCCGCTCGGTGGTACGTAGCAACAGCTCCTTATCCTCTTCTCCTACCTCTTGTATCGCCTCCTCTTTGGCTGGATATCCTAAACGGAGCCAAGTTTTCGTATGGACAAGTTCTAAGGAGTCAGGAAGCTCTTTAAATAAAGAGGCGCACGCTCCACAATGGCTATGTCCCACTATTACGATATCGTGCACCTCCAGTACACTTACGGCATATTCGATAGCGCTGGCCGTGGCGTGAAAATCGTTGTCTGGTTTAAAAGGGGGGACAAAGTTGCCAATATTGCGAAATATAAAAAGATCCCCGGGCTTAGCCCCTGTGATGAGATCGGGCACCACTCTTGAGTCACTACACCCTATAAAAAAGGTCTTGGGACTTTGACCGCGATGCACCAGCTTCTCGAAAAGCTTCTCATACTCTTTGAAGTGGATTGTTTTGAACTCTCGATAATTTTGGATCAACTGCTCTATTTTCACTCTAACTCCTTTGTACTATTCTAATTTTTTTTTGATAAAATCGATATAAAAAAGGGGATACATGGACCTCAACGATCCAAAACTCTACATCAACCGAGAAATCTCCTGGCTCAAATTCAATACCAGAGTCCTCGAAGAGGCTCAAGACAAGGAGAACCCTCTGCTTGAGCGACTCAAATTCGTCGCCATTTACGGTACTAATTTAGACGAATTTTATATGATCAGAGTAGCGGGGCTTAAAAAGCTCTTTAAGTACCGCATCCCTGTCACGGGTCCTGATAAAATGACCCCTTTGGAGCAGCTTCGTGCCATTAGGAACTACCTGCACGAAGAGCAAAAGAGTCTAGAAACTACCTTTTTTGAAATTATTCAAGCCTTGGCCAAAGAGGGATTATATCTCAAAGAGTACCACGAACTCGAACAAAAGACAAAAGAGGAGGTAGATAGATATTTTTCTACCAATCTCTACCCAGTCATCATCCCCATCGCCGTAGACGCAACCCACCCTTTTCCCCACCTCAACAATCTCAGCTTTGCTCTGGCATTAAAACTTAGCGACAGCTCCGACCCCAATCAGATCAAATATGGCCTAGTGCGCATTCCTAGAGTCTTGCCCAGATTTATTCAAATTTACAACACCTATATCCCCATCGAGTCGGTCGTCCAAGCCCATCTAGACTCTTTGTTTCCCGGATATACTCCAATCTCTAGTGCCCCTTTTCGCATCACCCGAAACGCCGATATCGAGATCGAAGAAGAGGAGGCGGACGATTTTATGGAGCTGCTTGAAGAGGGGCTCAAACTAAGACGTCATGGAGAGATCGTACGGCTAGAGATCGGAGCCGACGCCGACCAAGACCTCATCGACTTTTTAAACGAACATCTCAACGTCTTTAAAGAGGATATCTACAAATACCACATCCCTCTCAATCTAGGCGGGCTTTGGCAAATAGCTAGCAACAAAAACTTTCCCCATCTGCTCTTTCCCCCTTTTACTCCCAAAATCCTACCGCCGCTTGATAGTGCCGATTCAGTAATGGATGTGGTGGAAAAAGAGGAGGTAATGCTCTATCATCCCTATGAGAGCTTTGATCCGGTGGTACGCTTTATCACCGAAGCGAGCAAAGATCCAAACGTGTTGGCCATTCGGATGACATTGTATCGCGTGGGCAAAAACTCTCCTATCGTTCGCTCCCTCATCCAAGCGGCCGAAAGTGGTAAGCAAGTAACGGCGATGGTGGAGCTTAAAGCAAGATTTGACGAAGAGAACAACCTCATCTGGGCTAGAGAGCTGGAAAAAGCGGGAGCCCACGTCATTTTTGGCATCCCCGGATTCAAAGTCCATGCCAAGATCGCTCAGGTGATTAAAAAAGATGGAGAGAAGCTCAAGCAGTACGTCCATCTGGCTACAGGCAACTACAATCCCCAAACGGCCAAAGTCTATACTGACGTAAGCCTCTTTACCTCTCGCAAGGAGATCACCGAAGACGCTACAAAATTTTTCCATTTTCTTACCGGCTTTAGCAAAAAAACCAAACTCTCTACCCTGTACATGTCCCCTTTCCAGATCAAACCAAAGCTTTTGCAGCTTATCGATGAGGAGAGAAAAAGGGGAAGCGAGGGGCATATCATCGCCAAGATGAACTCCTTGGTAGATCCCGACGTTATCAAAGCTTTATACAAAGCGAGCATGGCGGGTACGCGTATTGAGCTCATCGTGCGAGGTATTTGCTGCTTGCGTCCGGGCGTAGAGGGGGTAAGCGAAAATATTAGCGTCATTTCGATCGTGGGCAAATATCTCGAACATGCAAGAATTTTTTATTTTAAACACTCCGATCCCAAACTTTTTATCGCAAGTGCGGATTGGATGCCAAGAAATTTAGAGCGCCGAATCGAGCTAATGAGTCCAATTTTAGATCCCGAAATCGCCGAGAGACTCTATGAAATACTCCAAATCCAGCTCAAAGACAATGTCAAAGCAAGAGAGCTCAAAAGTGACGGCAACTATGTCAAACGCCATCCCAAACCTGGTAAACTGCCGATTAATTCCCAACTTGTTATGGAAGAGTATGTCAAACTTTTGCAATCTTCCCATAAAAAAAATACAACATCCAAAGCAAAAAGACTTGCCAAACGACTGCTAAAGGAGAGCTGATGATACTGCGATACAAAGAGTGGTTTCCCCAATTTAGCCACAACAGCTGGGTGGCCCCCAACGCTACGGTAATAGGTAATGTAGTAATGGGAGAGGACTCCTCGATCTGGTTTGGCTGCGTGGTGCGAGGGGACGTGCATAAAATTCGCATAGGCAACCGCACTAATATCCAAGATCTTACGATGATCCATGTCACCCACTATAAAAAGTCCGATATGAGCGACGGTCATCCTACCATCATCGGCGATGACGTGACGATAGGTCATAGGGTGATGTTGCACGGCTGTACTATAGAAGATGCTTGTTTGATTGGTATGAACGCTACCGTACTCGATGGAGCGGTCATTGGCAAAGAGTCAATCGTAGGAGCTGGCGCACTGGTCACTGGAGGCAAAAAATTCCCTCCACGCAGCCTTATCCTTGGAAGTCCCGCCAAAGTGGTGCGAGAGCTTGGTGAGCAAGAGGTGGCCCAACTTTATGCCAGTGCGAAGCGATATGTGGATTTTAAAGAGGAATATCGAGAGTATATAAGGTAAATTTATGATTTTGTTCGTAAATAGTTATGACATTTAAAATTTTAGATTACTTTATTCATTTTATAATTTTTCTTTAAACCCAAAGTTATTATAATAGGGGGCATCGAAATTTTTTAAAGGGGCACAAATGGCAAGAATTGTGGTGTTAGGAGCAGGTGTTTCTGGACATACTGCTGCTACTTTCGCAAAACATTGGCTTGGAGACAAACATGAAGTAGTAGTAGTGTCTCCAAATAGCAAATGGAACTGGATCCCTTCCAACATCTGGGTTGGCGTGGGCGAAATGAGTCCTGATGATGTAGTTTTCGAACTGGCTCCAGTGTATAAAAAGGCCGGTATCGATTTCAAACAGGCAAAAGCCCTCTCCATCCATCCAGAAGGAAAAGAAGGGAGCGAGCGACCATACGTCACCATCGAATACACCGACCCCAACAAAGCGGGTCAAACCGAAGAGGTGGAATATGACTACCTCATCAACGCCACCGGACCAAAGCTCAACTTTGCAGCTACTCCGGGTCTAGGACCAGACGAGGGCAACACCCTCTCCGTATGTACCTATCTCCACGCCGCTGAAGCCAACACCCATTTCCAAAACGCCATCGAGCGGATGAAAAAGGGTGAAAAGCTTAAGTTCCTCATCGGTACGGGTCATGGAATGTGTACCTGTCAAGGGGCGGCTTTTGAGTATATCTTCAACATTGAGCACGAACTCAACAAAGCGGGCGTACGGGACAAAGCGGAGATCAAATGGATCTCTAATGAGCAGATGCTTGGAGATTTCGGAGTTGCTGGTCTGCACATCAAATGGGGTGGACATATCGTCAGCTCCAAAGTTTTAACAGAATCCCTCTTTGCCGAGCGAGGGGTAGACTGGATCGTCGGAGCCCATGTCAAAGAGATCCAAAAAGGTAAACTCCAGTACGAACTCCTCGATGGAACAGAGGGTGAAGAGACTTTTGACTTTGCAATGCTCATCCCTCCATTTAGCGGCGTAGGGCTTAAAGCTTACGATAAAAAGGGAGAGGACATCACCAGCAAAGTCTTCGCTCCAAACGGCTTTATGAAAGTAGACGCAGATTATAGCGGTAAACCTTTTGAAGAGTGGAAAGCGAGCGATTGGCCAAGAATTTACCAAAACCCAGACTATAAAAATATGTTTGCGGCGGGTATTGCTTTTGCTCCTCCACATCCTATTAGCAAACCGGCCAAATCTCCAAACGGCACGCCGATCACTCCAGCACCTCCTCGAACCGGTATGCCATCTGGTATCATCGGTAAAACCATTGCCCAAAACATCGTAGAAGTAATCGAGGGCAAAGTAGATCTAGACAATCTCAAACATCACGCTTCAATGGCCGAGATGGGAGCGGCGTGTATCGCATCCACCGGTAAAGGTCTTTTGGACGGATCTGCAGTGGCGCTCACGGTCTACCCTGTAGTACCTGATTACGATAAATATCCCGGAACTGGACGAGATCCAGAGTATACTTTTGGCGAGATAGGGCTTGCCGGCCACTGGATCAAGCATATCTTGCATCATCTGTTTATGTGGAAAGCTCAGCTCAAGCCGGGTTGGACACTGATCCCAGAATAAGAAGGAGAAAAAATGGCCAAAGATTACAAAGAGATTCAAAAAAATATCACCCCCTACGATGGAAAGACTTTTGGGACGATGATCCCCGGACCTTTCCAAAGATTTTTAAGAAAATGTCTTATCTGGCAATTTATCAGATTTATTATCATCAACCTCAAAATGCTTCGAGTCGTCTCGAAATCCCACCATTAATTTATGGGGCTTCGGCCCCAATCCATCTAAAGGCAAATTATGGCCAAACTACTTACCTATCCTGACCAAACGCTTTTGCAGATCTCCGGTTTTGTGCGTCATTTTGACGATCCTAAAATCGATGAAGTGATCGAGCAGATGAAAAAGACAATGCAAGAGCATAATCTCAACGCCCTAGCCGCGATTCAGATCGGCATACCGCTGCGCATCATTTTGCTTAAAAAAGAAGATCAATATATGCTCTTTATCAATCCGACGATTTACGGCAAAGAGGGTACATATTTTCCTTCTACCGAAAGTGATGAGAGTCTCCCCGGAGCCAAACTCACCGTCAAGCGCTACCCCGTAGTCAAGATTATGTACCAAGATAGAGAAGGTAAAGACCATTTTTATAAAGCCAAGGGGGAAGAGGCCATAACACTGCAGCGCAAGATCGATATGATCCTTGGGGGCTACCTTTTTGACAAACTGGATAAAAAAGAGCGTAAAAAATTTTTCAAAGAGCACGGCACCTACGGCGATACCTGTCCCAATGTCTTTATCAAAGACAAGATACTCAAAGCCTTGCGTCTTTTTCTTACCCTGCACGGCCTTGCCATTTTACTCTCGCCCTTTGTACAGATCGCTAAAATCGTACTCCAATACAATACGGCGCTTTTTGCCTTAGAGTTTGCGTGGATACTCTTATATGCGCTGTATGCAAAATATGAAACGACCAAGTATAAAAACTGCACCTCCTGCCAAGGGGCCAATGTGCTTGGGACTTCGGCTATCTATGTGGGGGTGGCTACGATTTTTTATATCATCTCTTGGCTGGTGCGATGAAAAAATTTTTAAGCGTGGAAAACCTTACGCTTATAGCTATTCTTTTGGGTATCGCCTTTGGTTACTTTTTTCCAAAGAGTGCCATAGCCGTCGAAGTCGTAGGTCAAATCTATCTGGCTTTGCTCAAAATGCTTATCATTCCGCTCGTGATCGCTTCTATTTTCGTCGCCATTACCTCGCTAGAAGATACGAGCGAGCTCAAATCCATAGGATTGCTCGCTTTTGCCTACTACTTTATCACTACGGCCCTAGCCGTTACCCTAGGACTGGTGCTTTTTAACATCTTTGAGCCCGGAGCCGTTACGACGCTCCTCTCCAACATAAACGCTTCAGCCCATATAACCCAACCAAAAGAGCTGAGTATCTCGGACTTTTTGCTCTCTTTCATTCCTACAAATATCTTTGCCGCTCTTGCAAAAGGGGCGATTTTGCCCATTATTTTCTTTACAATCCTCTTTAGCGTAGCGGCTCTTTTTATCTTGCCGCCCAAACGCCAAAGTCTTTTTAACTTTTTTGACGCTCTTAATGACTCGATGATGGTATTGGCAAAATGGGTCATCACTCTTACACCTCTTGGGGTGTTTGCTCTACTTGGAGCTACCGTAGCCAAAAACGGGATAGAGCCTATCCTTAACCTCTACAGCTATGTCCTCATCGTTTTGGCTGCTTTAGCGATCCATGCGGCCCTCGTACTACCTGCCATCGCCTATCTTATTGGGCGCTTCAACCCCTATTCCTATTTTTGGCAGATCAAAGAGGCGCCTCTTATCGCCTTTTCTACTGCTTCTAGCTCCGCAACTCTGCCCGTCTCCATAGAAGTTGCCGAAACAAAAGGGGGGGTGAGCAAAAAAGTGGCAGGTTTCGTACTGCCGCTAGGAGCTACGATCAATATGGACGGCACAGCGTTGTACGAATCGATTGCGGTAATGTTTATCGCCAATATAAGTGGTGTGGAACTTAGTCTAACTCAGCAGATCACCATCTTTTTGACCGCTACTTTCGCCTCTATTGGAGCTGCCGGAATCCCGGGAGCCGGTCTTGTAATGATGACGATGATTCTTGATAGCGTAGGTTTACCAAGCGAATATATCGCTTTAATCATCACTGTAGATAGGTTTTTGGATATGTTTCGCACTGCAGTAAATAACTGGGGGGATCTTTTAGGAGCAAAGATCATTGACTCTTTGCTTTCTCGCTATTTTCAATCGCAACACAGGGGGCTCGCTTACTAAAGGTTATCAACTCCTCGGCACTACGCACTCTTTTGGGCAATCGTTGTAAGGCTCTTCGCATAATCTCATAAGCGGTCAAAGCGTCGGCATAGGCTCGATGGCTCACCGCCGTCTTTATTCCCAAACTCTCATTTAGAAATTCCAATCCATACCGCTGGCTTGGGATTGTGCGCTTAGCTAAATCGATGGAGCACAACTTCCTGTTGGCCAGCTTGCCATATCCTAGCTCATCGAGCTTATTTGAGATGAAGTTGTAGTCAAATCCCACATTATGCGCTACAAAGACTGCATCGCCCAAAAACTCCTTAAAACGCCACAGCACCTCCTTTTGGCTAGGAGCGTCTCTAAGGTCTTTAAGCTCGATGCCGGTAAGCTTGGTAATATACTCAGGGATCTCCTTGGCATAGATGAAGCTCTCGAAGCGATCGATAATCTTGCCCCCTTTACTTTTTAATGCTCCGATCTCAATCACTTGGGAGTTGTGGGGCTTGCTTCCATTGGTTTCGATATCAACGATAACAAACTCTTGCTCTTTCAAAGGAGTAGAAGCGGTTTTAAGGGCAATTTTTTCTCCCTTTTCCCAAAGAGGAAAGCCTCGAGCCAAAAGGGTTTGGTATAGCAGCTCCGGATCCTCCCCTTTTCCAAAAAGAGTCTGTAACAACCCTAAAAATTGCACCTTTGCCATCGGTGTTTTGAGTTTATGAGCAAGCTTGTCCAATGTACTCAAATTTTGCCTTTTGGATAAACTCTCTTACTTTTTCTTGATCTTTTTTACCTTTGACGGCCTCCACGCCGCTACTCACATCTACGCCATAAAAGCCATACTTTTTTACCTCTTCTATATTACTCGGATCCAATCCTCCAGCAAGCACTATTTTAGAAGTATCCACCCCCTCAAACCACTCCAACGCCACTCGTTTCCCCGCTCCCCCGTACTGAGGAACATAGGCATCTATAAGTCGATAGCGATCGTCAAAACGATGGATATCTTGGGGATCTTTGGCCCGTACTACGGGTAGAGCTTTGATATCTAAAGAGTCTATAAATGCCTCATCCACATCAAAATGGAGTTGAGCCAAACTCATACCGCTTTGGCTACAAACCTTTTCAATACGCTCTTTAGACTCATTCACAAATAGCCCTACCCGCTCTACAAACGGCGGTAGCTGAGCGGTAATGGCGGCGGCTTTGGCCGGGGTAATATAGCGAGGAGAGTTTGGATAAAAAACAAATCCCAAAGCATCGGCTCCGGCACTCACTGCCATAAGAGCGTCTTGAAGATTGGTAATACCACAAATTTTTACCCGAAGCACTTTAAACCTTTAGACTCTTTATAGCCATCTTGTACTCTTTGTGGCCAAAAATATAGCTGCCCGCCACCACCACGTCTACCCCGGTTTCTTTGAGCCGATGGATATTGTGATCATTGACTCCGCCATCTACCTCTATAAGACAGCTTGGATTACGCTTTTGGATCAGCTCTTTGGTCTGGCGGATTTTATCATAGATTGGGATAAACTTTTGACCGCCAAAACCGGGATTTACGCTCATAAGTAGCACCATATCCACATACTTGATGATATCTTCAAGGCAGGCTACTGGAGTGGCGGGATTGAGTACGATGGAAGGTTTGATGCCATAATCTCTGATCTTTTGGGCCAATCGGTGGTGATGCCGCTCGCTCTCATAATGAAAAGAGATAAATCTAGGTTTCAAAGGAGCAAAAAGATCGACAAAAAAGGTATTATCCTCTACCATCAAATGTATATCCAGCGGTTTCGTAGCTACTTGAGCTACCGCTTTGACAACTACGGGACCAATAGTCATATTGGGTACGAAATGGCCGTCCATCACATCCACATGTACCAAATCCGCACCCGCCGCACAGACCTCTACTACCTCCTTGGCCAAAATGCCAAAATCGGCGCTCAAAATACTTGGAGCTACCAGCATAGCTATCCTTCAAAAAGTTTTCCAATTATACCAAAAGCCAAAACTAAAAAATAGTTGAAATTCAACTATATTTAAGGAAATTTTGCCTATCATTCAACACTCAAAAACCAATAAAGGTGCGCATCATGTCAAAAAAATGTATGATTACGGGCAAAAAGCCTATGAGCGGGCACAATGTCAGCCACGCCAACAATAAAACGAAGCGAAGATTTTTACCAAATATTAGAACCGTTCGGATTACTCTACCAGACGGAACGAAAAAAAAGATTAAAGTATCCGCTAAAGGTCTTCGAATACTTAAAAAGAAAAACTTCCAAATCGATCTGTAAACTCATTTTGGGGTTTTACCCCACCTTTTTGCAAAGGTTCATCCATGCATTACGAACTTTTCCCACTCAAAAACGCTTTAGCGGATGTCAAAGGTTTTTTTTGCGACGGCGTGTCGGCAGGTCTTAAAAAAGATGGTCTTGATGTGGGATTTATCTACAGCGATACTCCTTTTGATGTGGCGGCTCTTTTTACCCAAAATAGATTCCAAGCCGCCCCTATCAAACATTTTCAACGCCACAATATCACCAAAAGCAATTTTCTTTTAGTCAACTCCAAAAATGCCAACGCTATGACGGGGGAGCGAGGAATTGAAGATATCGAGTGGATACTCGAACAACTTGGCCAAAAATTTGATATACAAAATCCTTTTATGAGCTCTACTGGGGTTATTGGCGTGCCGCTGCCAAAAGAGGCCATCGCCCAAGCCGCTTTGGATTTTAATCTTACGGCCAAAAGAGCCGATCGTTTTGCCCAAGCCATTATGACGACCGACACTTTCCCAAAATCGATCGGTTTTGAGGTGATTTTGGAGGATGGTCGTAGTTTTACAATCGCCGGAGTTGCCAAGGGCGCTGGTATGATCAATCCAAATATGGCTACGATGCTTTGTTTTATCGCCACTGACGCTGATATTCCCAATGAGAGAATGCGTCCTCTTTTAGAAAAATATGTGGGCGCCACATTCAACGCCATAAGCGTAGACGGCGATACTTCCACCAATGATAGCCTTTTTTTACTGGCCAATAAAAAAAGCGGTGTCTACGATGAGGAGGCTTTTGCCTTTGCTTTGTACAAAATTATGCACCATCTCGCCCTTTGTATCGTCAAAGACGGAGAAGGAGCGACCAAAGTAGCCGCCTTTGCCCTCACAGGTGCCGCCAACGACCAAGAGGCCGCCGTCGCCGCCAAGGCTCTTACAAACTCCCTTTTAGTCAAAACTGCTCTTTTTGGCGAAGATCCAAACTGGGGGCGAATTGCTTCTACTATCGGAGCTTCAGGAGTGGCATGCGATGAGAAAACTTTGCGTATCGCCTTTGAAGAGGTTGTGGTCTATGATAGAGGCGAGATACTTTTTGATGCCAAGCGAGAGGCAGCGGCTCACGAAGTGATGAAAAAGGATCAATTTACCATCCACTGCGATTTAGGCATAGGCGATGGCAGCTTTACCGCTTATGGCTGTGATCTTGGATATGAATATGTTAAGATTAATGCAGAATACAGAACGTGAATGGTACAATTACACATCATAATACAATAAAGGAGCAACTATGCTAGAAGAATTTCCACAAGAGCTCATCAAAAAGATTCGTCAAGAAAACCCCCACTTTGACAAACTCATAGAACGGCATGAGGAGCTTAAAAAAATCGTAAAAGATGTAGAAGAGGGGCGCGAACATATGGAAGATGTGGAGCTAGAAAAGCTCAAACTCGAAAAACTACGACTCAAGGACGAAGCGTACGCCATTGTCATGCAGTATAAAAAAGAGCACAACCTCTAAGAGGTTGTCGCCCATTCGTGCACTACCTTAACCTTTTGCTATCAAAAATACTCTTTTTGAGTTTGGTCAACTCTTAAATTTCCCCATACTCATTAATTTCTCATAACGCTTTTGCAGCCGCTCTTTTGGATCCATCGCCTGAAGCTCTTTAAGAGTGGACAAATAGTACTCTTTGAGAACCTCTGCAGCTCCTTCTTTGTCTCTGTGGCCACCAATAAGGGGCTCTTCGATGATATCGTCGATAAGCCCCAGCTCTTTGAGGTCTTGAGCCGTAATTTTAAGAGATTTGGTAGCTTGCTCCACTTTGCTCGGATCGTTCCAAAGTATCGCTGCACACCCCTCTGGAGAGATGACGCTAAAAACAGAATAGCGCATCATCGCTAGTCTATCCGCTACACCGATGGCCAAAGCTCCGCCGCTTCCCCCCTCCCCAATAACAATGGAGATAGTAGGGGTATCAAGCATACTAAACTCAAATAAATTCCTTGCGATCGCTTCGCTCTGTCCCCGCTCCTCGGCACCGATCCCGGGGTAGGCTCCCGGAGTATCGATGAGCATCAAAATCGGCAAGCCAAACTTCTCAGCCATCTTGGCGGCTCTAAGAGCCTTGCGATACCCCTCAGGATGGGGCATACCAAAGTTTCTTTTTATTTTGTTTTTTGTCCCTCGCCCCTTTTGTTCGCCTATGAGCAAGGTCTTTTGGCCCTCAATGGTTCCAAGATAGCAAACAATGGCAGGATCGTCTCGAAAACAGCGATCTCCATGAATTTCATAAGCGTCCTCCATCAATAGCCGCACATAATCTAGGGCATAGGGACGATCGGGATGACGAGCGAGCTGGAGCTTTTGATAGTCGCTGAGATTTTTATAGGTTTTTGTGACCTCTTTTTGCAGCTCTTTTTGCAAGATCTCTACGGCATCGCTGTCGCCCCTTGCCTTTGCCGCTTCGATCTGCTCCTCAATTTCCTTGATTTTTTGCTCAAAATCCAAATAGGTGGCCAACATCAGACCTTTTTAAATATCACGACGCCGTTAGTACCGCCAAAACCAAAAGAGTTGCTCATAGCTATAGTAATATCGGCCTCTCTCGCCTCATTTGGCACATAATCCAAATCGCAATCTGGATCTGGCTCTTCGTAATTAATAGTAGGGGGGATAATGCCCCGCTCCATGGCCATGAGAGTGATAACGGCCTCTATCGCTCCCGCAGCCCCAAGGCAGTGGGCGGTCTGGCCTTTGGTAGAACTTACGGGCGGACAATTCTCTTTACCCCCAAAAACTCTTTTGATAGCCATCGTTTCGTACCAGTCGTTATATTTGGTACTTGTGCCGTGGGCATTGATATAATCAACCCTATCTACACCCGCCATCGCTAGAGCCGCCCGCATAGCTCGATAAGCCCCCTCGCCCTCGGGTGCCGGTGTAGTAATATGATTTGCGTCCCCGCTTTCGCCAAATCCTATCAGCTCGCCATAGATCTTAGCACCCCTAGCTTTTGCCGCCTCATACTCCTCTAATACCAGTGCACCGCTCCCCTCACCCATGACAAAGCCGTTGCGTTTCGCATCAAAAGGCCTAGAGGCGTGCTTGGGATCGTCATTGTAGGTAGAAAGAGCTTTCATAGCGGCAAAGCCGCCAATCCCGATGGGACAGATCGCCGCTTCGCTACCTACTACGAGCATCCTATCCGCACCGCCCAACATAATGGTCTTAGCCGCTTCGGTAATAGCGTGCGTTCCGGCGGCACAGGCGGTAACACTGGAGAGGTTGGGGCCTTTGAGGGTATGCTCGATGGAGATGAAGCCTCCAAGCATATTAGCCAAAGCGGAGGGGATAAAAAAGGGGCTAATGCGTCTTGGACCTCTGGTGTGACAGATGACGGCGTTTTTCTCGATATTGGGGAGTCCTCCGATGCCAGAAGCCGAGCTGATACCAAAGCGCTCTCGCTCCACACTCTCGTCAATCCCAGCATCTTTCATAGCCTCGCGGGCCGCTTTGATACCAAGCTGTATAAAGCGATCGGCCTTTTTGACCTCTTTTGGATCCATCACCTCTTTTGGATCAAAATCCTTAACCTCGGCGGCGATTCGTACCGTCTGGTTGGACGGATCAAACAAGGTGATGGTATCTACGCCTGTCTGACCTTTAATGATTGCATCAAAAGAGGACTCTTTGTCGTGCCCCAACGCATTGATCATACCAAGACCTGTAATAACGACTCGTCTCAAATCTTCTCCCTCCACTGAATCTTCATTCAATTATTTTGATAACTCAATGAAAATCCACGGGGAGGCCCCGGGATTTCTTAGGATTTGTGCTCTTCGATATATTTCACTGCATCGGCTACCGTTTGGATCTTCTCAGCATCCTCGTCGGGGATTTCGATACCAAATTTTTCCTCCAGCGCCATTACAAGCTCAACTACATCGAGGCTGTCGGCTCCCAGGTCTTCTACAAATCGTGACTCAGGTTTCACTTCATCGGGATTTGCGTTGAGCTGCTCCACGACTACCTCTTTGACCTGTTCGAAAATATCTGCCATTGCTTCTCCTTATAAAATTTTATCGCTTCATTTTAACACAAAAAGTTTTAACCCTTTATAAATACATTCCTCCGTTGACTTTGAGGGTTTCTCCAGTAATATAGCTAGCTGCGTCGCCGAGCAAAAAGGCCACGGCCTCGGCCACTTCCCTTGGCTCTCCAAAGCGTCCAAGGGGGATTTTGGAAATGTAGGCCTCTTTGATCTGATCTTTGAGCTGCTGGGTCATATCAGTAGCGATAAAGCCGGGAGTAACGCAGTTAAAACGGATATTTCTTGGAGCACCCTCTAAAGCAAAAGACTTAGTCATAGCGATCATTCCCCCTTTGCTGGCGCTATAATTGACTTGCCCGGCGTTACCGCTCTGGCCAACAATCGAAGAGATGTTGACCACGGCCCCAAAGCGCTTTTTGCTCATTCGCTTCAAAGCCTCTCTACATCCGATAAAGGCACTGGTAAGATTGGCTCTGATCACACTCTCAAAATCCTCTACACTCATACGAATAGCCAGCTTGTCTTTGGTGATGCCAGCATTATTGACTAGATAAGAGAGCTCCCCATCACTCTCTACTATAGTGGCGATCCCCTCTACAAAAGCTTTCTCATCGCTTACGTCAAAGCCGATCACCGCAGCCTCTCCTCCAGCCTCTTCGATCTGGCGCTTCACCTCATCGGCCGCCTCGGCTCCGCTTCGGTAGTTGATCCAGACTTTGAGTCCGTAGCCAGCCAGTGTTTTGGCGATCTGGGCGCCGATCCCTCTGCTTGCTCCCGTAACGAGCACATTTTTGCCGCTAAATCTCAATTTTGCTCCTTTTACCTAAAATTTACCTAAATTTTAGTACCATTTCTCTTCAAATCACTTTAAGCCAAGGCGGTGGATGCTCTATTTGCTGTATGAATACTTTCATCTTAATATTTTTCAATACATCACGGTTCGGGCTGGCTTTGCCTTTTTCATGGGATTTTTCTTGACGCTATGGCTCATACCCAAATTTATCTCATGGGCTACGAGCAAAAACTCCTATCAGCCTATCTACTCTCTAGCGCCAAAAACGCACAAAAAAAAGGCCAACACGCCGACAATGGGAGGCGTAGCCTTTGTCTTTTCTACTCTTATAGTCTCTTTATTCAACGCCAATATGGCCAACCCTTTTGTCATCGGGGCTTTTTTGCTCATCCTTGGATATCTTGCCATTGGCGTAGCTGATGACTTTGGCAAAGTGGTCAAGAGATCCAATCAAAGCGGCCTCTCGCCCAAAGGTAAACTCTATTTACAAATACTCATAGCCTTTGTAGTCAGTCTGTATCTATACTATGGCACCCATTTAGCAACGACGCTTTATATCCCTTTTTACAAATACCCCCTTTTTGATATGCATGAGCTGGCCCTACTCTTTTGGACATTGGTAATCGTAGCCACCTCCAACGCCGTCAACCTCACCGATGGCCTAGACGGGTTAGCTACCGTTCCTTCGATCTTTGCGCTATTTAGCCTTGGGGTTATTACTTATATCACAGGTAATGCCGTGCTAAGCTCCTACCTTCTTTTGCCAAAAATTATAGGCGTAGGCGAGGTAGTAATCATAGCGGCAGCTTTTGCTGGCAGTCTTATTGGATTTTTATGGTACAACTGCCACCCAGCAGAAGTCTTTATGGGGGATAGCGGAAGCTTACCGCTGGGTGCCTTCATCGGCTATATGGCCGTGATCTCCAAAAGCGAGATACTGCTTTTACTTATCGGCTTTGTCTTTGTGATGGAGGCCCTCTCCGTTATTATCCAAGTAGGCAGTTTTAAACTGCGCCAAAAACGGATTTTTCTCATGGCTCCCATCCACCACCATTTTGAGCAAAAGCAGTGGAGCGAAAACAAGATCATCATCCGTTTTTGGATCATCGCCCTAATCTCTAATCTCATAGCACTCATCACTTTAAAGATTCGCTAATGATTACACTCTTTGGAAGCGGTAAAACCACTACAGCCATCGCCAAACGTTTCAAGCGGGCGATATTTTTTGAGGATACGCCTCGTGCCTATCAAGATAAGGAGGGTTTTTGGCACCTGCCAAGCCAAAAATTTGACCCAAACACCTCGGCCATTGAGATACCAAGTCCGGGTATACCCCCCTCCCATCCACTCATACAACAAGCCAAACATCTATGCGGTGAGTATGATTTTTTTAGATCGGATATGCCCTACTCCATATGGATCAGCGGCACCAACGGCAAAACCACCACCACCCAAATGATCACTCATCTTTTACGATCTCGTGGAGCCATAAGCGGTGGGAATATTGGCACGCCTTTGGCCAATCTGCCAAGTAACGCTTCGTTGTGGGTTTTGGAGAGCAGCTCTTTTAGCCTCCACTACACCAGCCTCGCTCTTCCCGATCTATACATACTGCTCCCAATCACTCCTGACCACCTCAGTTGGCACGGCAGTTTTAAAGCATATGAAGCGGCTAAATTGAGTCCTATTGCAAGACTTAAAGAATCACAAATCGCTATCGTTCCGACTAAATACGCCAATATAGCTACTTGCGGTACCCTCATTGGGTACAAAACTCCACAAGATTTGGCCAAAATATTTGGCCTCGACCCAAACGCTCTTCCTTTTCAAGGCCCTTTTTTGCTCGATGCACTGCTTGCTTTAGCGGTGGAGCGAATACTCTTTGGACAAAGTGACCACGAAAAGATGGCCGCTTTCCTCATCGATTCCCATAAACAAGAGGAGTTTTATGATAGCAAAGGAAGACTTTGGGTAGACGATAGCAAGGCTACCAACATCGACGCTACTATCCAAGCCCTTAGACGCTACAAAGATAAAAAAATTTATCTCATCCTAGGAGGAGACGATAAAGGAGTGAGTTTGGAGCCTCTTTTTGACCATCTTGAAAATGTGGAGATATTTGCCATAGGAAAAGCCAGCGAGCAGATTATGGCGTTGGCCCAAAAGTATAACATTCCCGCCCACGCCGCCAAAACGCTCCCTAATGCCGTAGCTATGATCAAAAAGCTCCATACTCCCAATAGCGTGGCCTTGCTCTCTCCTGCATGCGCGAGTTTGGATCAATTTCGTAGCTACAAAGAGCGAGGAGAGATATTTAAACGTGAGGTTTTAAGCTAATTTTCAATTTTGTTATGTATAATTTCATTCAACTTCACAAGATAAGGGCCAGATAGCTCAGTAGGTAGAGCAAGGGACTGAAAATCCCTGTGTCGGCGGTTCGAATCCGCCTCTGGCCACCACTCCATATCTATTGACTGCACGCTTCATCATTATTTTTCTAACCAAAATTAGACAAATTAAAAACAAAACTACAAAACTATATAGCACACTTGTAAAATATCCCAATACCCCAGCTCTTAAAAGCGGAGTATTGGAGATATTTGCTATTTAAAGATAATCTTGTCGCCCACTTTTTGAATAAGAATATTTCGTGGGAAAGGTGTCCAGCGTAAGCGATAGTGCTCATCTACCCCTTTTTCAAGCTTATAAGCACTAGACAAAGAGAATGGTACATAGGCCCAATCAAATGTACCCGATCCATAGTGTAGATAATAGCCTGAAATTGGTAAAGGAGTATTTTTGATCTGATTGTAGATTTGTCTCGTATCGCTCACGGTATGCAAAATAGGGAGCGCATCAATACCGCAAGATCTTGGATCTTGTCTACATTGTCGCAGCTTATCTTCTATGATCTGGTCTACCACCTCTTTGGTATAGACTACCTGTCTACCCGGTAGTGGCAAATCCTCTCCGGTTTCATAAGACTGCGCCGTACCATAGATGATATCCTCACACTCGCTACCACTGCCTATAGTGGAACTACTGCCTTGTGAACCACCATCAGTAAATGGGACACACTCCGCATCTCCGGGCAAACAATCAGCGCCGCCATCCGAAGGTGGAGGCAAAAGATTTTCAGAATCCGAAGAGGTCGAATACTCTGCAGATGTACTACTACCACGAGGATAAAAAGTTCCGCTCAAAGGATACTGCACATCGGTAGCTTCCTGACTCATAGCGTTTGCCATATCTTCTGGAGTACCCGCTACATACACTCCTAAGACGCTGTTATCTTGAAGAATATCAAAAGAGTACCAATCATAGATTTCAGCACCTGAAAAATCTAGAGGAGAGACGCAAAGATAGGTATATCGTCCCGTAGGCTCTTTTTCACACACCATCATATTATTTCCCACATCATCCCCATTGATTGTGGCGTGTCGCATCCCCATAATCGAGTGGTCTTGCGGATCATATCGACGAAAATAGAGCGTATCGTAGCGACTGCTGCCATCTTGTAATACAAAATTTACCTCAGCCCGTCCGTCAAGCAATCTTTGCGCCATTGTCGCAGAGAGGCCAAGATCGCTTCGTAACGCTACTCCTTGACCATTTATTTTCTCCCATACCTGTCCGATCGCTTCTTGTAACTGATCTTTTAGAGGTGTTGCGTGTGCCAATACGCCCACCATAGCAACGGCAGCTATTACAGAACGTCTCATCTTCTCTCCTTTCGAAAAATTTCAGCACTATTTTAGAATAGCTTGTGCTATGATTGTATCAAAATTTTCATATACACAGGAGTTACCGTGTTGCTTCTGCGCCATCTTTTGACCATATTGTTCTTCTTCTCTTTTGTTTACGCACAAACCACTACAGCGATCCCTCTAAAAACGCAAAAAAATTACCCGATAAAAGGGTATTTTGCAAAATATGGCGAGGGAAATTTTGATTGGCTCTATTTCTCCTCTAGCGGCCATCTGTACAAACTCGATGGTATCAATAGGCAAAACCGATCCTTAAAATGGCGCTCTCTCTCCCCTTATCTTGCCGCCTCTTTCCTTGGCAACGCCATAGAGGTCAAAGAGCGCACCGCCCACCCTGTTATAGAGGATCCCGATCTCAAAGTCCTTGTTGATCGCATCAAAAATAAAATCTATCCCATAAACGGCTACTTCGCCAAATATGGTCAAAATAAGTTTGACTGGCTCTACTTCTCCATCCAAGGCAAACTCTATAAACTAGATGGAGTCGACGACCAAAACGGGCTGCTTCAGTGGAAAGCTCTTACTCCAACTCTTGAGGCTTTTGTGCAAAACGGGCAACTCTTTGTCACAAGATGCGATACCCAAACGCCCCCTAACGATAAAAATATTACAAAACTGCTCACTCAAATAAAAATCGATAATTATCCGATAAAAGGGTATTTTGCAAAATATGGCGAGGGGAATTTTGATTGGCTCTATTTCTCCTCCAGCGGCCATCTGTACAAACTCGATGGTATTAATAGGCAAAACCGATCCTTAAAATGGCGCTCCCTCTCCCCTTATCTTGCCGCCTCTTTCCTTGGCAACTCCATAGAGGTCAAAGAGCGCACCGCCCATTCTAGTATAGACGATCCCGATCTCAAAGTCCTCGTTGATCGCATCAAAAATAAAATCTATCCCATAAACGGCTACTTCGCCAAATATGGTCAAAATAAGTTTGACTGGCTCTACTTCTCCATCCAAGGCAAACTCTATAAACTAGATGGAGTCGACGACCAAAACGGGCTGCTTCAGTGGAAAGCTCTTACTCCCTATCTTGGTGCTTTTATACAAGACAACACCGTACACCTTTATCAATGTACTAAAGTAGAAGAGGCCACCTTTATCGATAATATTGTTATCAACGCCAAATATGAAGACTCTTATGGAATTAGTGGATATACGGATGAACACGGAGTCTTTCGGTATACCAAAGGAAGTAAAGTTAAATTTTGGGCGGGTAAAATCTATTTAGGAGAAGCTAAACCACATCCGGCCCCAAAAGAGCTCAACATCACCACCCCAAAAGTGGTAACCCCTTTGACCCTCGCCCACACCTCAACCATTGATGAAAAAGCAATCAAAATCGCTAGCTTCTTATTAGCCGTAGATCTAGACGACAATAGTAGCAACGGTATCCAAATCCCCATTGTAGAGGAAAAACCAGTCATACCGGATCAACAACTTGTCTCCAATGAAAAGGTTTACAAAAAAATAGAGATTTTAGAGCACAATATCTCGATTGATGAGCTGCCTGTCGAAAATCTTGATCTTCCTCTCCCTCCTCCCCAAAAAGTTGTAGAGCACTTGAAAAAATCTTTAAAAATAGACAGTTCAAGCAGTTCCAGCAGTTCCAGCAGTTCCAGCAGTTCAAGCAGTTCCAGCAGTTCCAGCAGTTCCAGCAGTTCCAGCAGTTCCAGCAGTTCAAGCAGTTCCAGCAGTTCTAGCAGTTCAAGCAGTTCAAGCAGTTCAAGCAGTTCTAGCAGTTCTAGCAGTTCTAGCAGTTCAAGCAGTTCAAGCAGTTCAAGCAGTTCAAGCAGTTCTAGCAGTTCTAGCAGTTCTAGCAGTTCTAGCAGTTCTAGCAGTTCCAGCAGTTCCAGCAGTTCCAGCAGTTCAAGCAGTTCAAGCAGTTCAAGCAGTTCCAGCAGTTCCAGCAATTC
>JALWCE010000090.1 GCA_027036935.1 Nitratiruptor sp.
ATGCGCCAAGTCCGGCGAGCAGGTAAGGAGCGGCGTTGCCAAGATAGGTGATGAGTTTAAACAGGGCGAATTTGTGATGATGGAAAAAAGTGGCAACATCTAGATCTATGAAAAAGAGCGCGAGCGCTACAAAAGGTAGAAGCAGTAGCCATCTCATATAATCTCCTTGAATTTTTGCAGTACGAGCTGTGGGGTGAGCTCTTTCATGCATTCGTGATGTTTGAGGGGGCAGGTGCGTCGCATGCACGGAGCGCACGCCATCTCGATGCGCACGATCCGCGCCTTTTGGCTAAAGGGCGATGTTTTGGTGGCGTCGGTGGGGCCAAAGAGAGCTATGGTGGGTACATCGTAGGCAGCCGCCACATGCATAGGACCGCTGTCGTTGGTTAAAAAGGCGTGAAGTCCCGCGATATGACTGATCAGCTGAGGGATAGTGGTTTTGCCGGCTAGATTTTTGATGGGAAAGGAGACTCGCTCCTCGATCGCTTTGGCGATCGCCTCTTCGCCGGGACCGCCAAAGATAATATACTCATACTTTGGCCCCAGCTCTTCGATTACTTGGGCGAAATACTTGGGATACCATCGCTTGGCGTCGCCATAGGTGGCGCCCGGGTTGATCCCGATGGTGGGTCTTGGGTAGTTTGTGGGTGGGTAGTGGAGTTTCAAAGAGCCAAAGGGAAATTTTTGGCCAAAGGCTGATTCTGCAAATTGATGGTACATCTGCACCTGATGGCCGCTCAAGCCCTTTTTATCGTACCAAAAGCCTCTTTTGCCAACGAGCTGCACCAGCAGCTTGGAAAAGATATGGCTGCGAAAGGAGAGGGCGAGGTCGGCTTTACCGATTTTTTTGGCCAAAGCGAGGGTGGAGAGGGGGCGATATTTTTTGGTATCGACGAAAACTTCCCTCACCTTTGGAAAGTTTTGGATCGCCTGGGTGGCCACGGCTGAGCCCACCAGCACCACTTCATCTGCCGCTTTGCAAATATGTGTGAGTGCTTCGGTGGCCATCACCGTATCGCCCAGCCATGTGGGCAGCTCTATCACCACTTTCACTTTATCTCCTTGTAGTATAGACAAAACTTTTTATGACTATGCAGATAGGGCACACAAAGCTTGGCAAAGCCCGGTTTTGGTTTGGCAAAGACTTTATAGCTCTTGCCTTGTGGGTCGAGGTAGAGGGCGAAGTTGCCCCCAAGTACCAGATTGGAGCTTTGGATCTTTTTGGGCTGGAGTATCCGGGCCAGCTGCCGGATTGGCAGATTGGAGTTGGTGGGGCGAGGCGGGAAGAATATGCGCACGATAAAAAAGAGCAGCATCCCTACCAAAAGGGCGTAGCCGAGGATTTGCAGCTTGGGTAGATACCGCTCCTCGTAGGTGGAGGCCAAAAGGGCTGGCATCGGTGTCAAAAAAGGTAGAAACCAGCGCTCTTTGAAGCTGTCGGCCAGTCCTAAAATGACGAGCACCACCAAAAGAGCCAGCACAATTCCCTCGATCATAAGCAGCCTCCTCTCCAGATAGTTTGGCCAAGATTTCACCACGAAGAGCCAAGCGATCCATAAAGGGGTCAAAAAGAGCAGAATACTTTTAAAAAGCTCTACAAAGCCGTTTTTGTGGTGGATCGTTTTGGCCAAAGTGGCGTGGCTGACCTCTTGCCAATGCTGCGCTACCCATAAAAGATGGGGAGCGCCAAGGAGCAAGAAAGTAGCGAGGCTTAGCAGCAAATACTGCACTCTAAATCTAGCTCGAAGCTCGCTGTCCACGAGCCAAAGAAGCAAAAAAGCTAGTGGCAGTAGGATAAAAGAGTATTTGGCCAAAAATCCCGCGGCGCTGACGGCTCCAAGCAGAAGAGCCAGTCGATAGGAGGGCTTTTTGTAGATTTTGGCAACGATCCAAAAAAAGAGTACTCCACAAAGAGTGGCCAATACCGAGTGGGTGAGCATCAGTTCGCTCTGCCACAGCAGCTGAGGCAGCAGTAACGACAGTAGTACAGCGATTAAGGCTTTTGTGCTCTTTTGCGAGAGCTCTTTGGCCAAGGCGTAGATGGCCAGATAGATACCAAAGAGCAAGAGATGCTTGAGCACAATGATAGCTACTTTAGTATGGCCAAAAAGCTGGAAAAAAAGCCACTGGAGCCAGTTGTAAAGCGGTGGCTGGGCGTTGGAGTAGCCAAGGGCGAGATGGGTGGAGATGAGGGCTTGCTCGGCGTCGTCAAATTCTAATGAGCCAAAGAGCTTAATTAGGCTAAGAAGTGCGAAATAGCTGCCCAAAATCCAAAAAAATCTAGAGGCTCTCGTAGACATCTTTGAGTCTTTTTTTGAAAATCTCATAGGTAAAGTGGGTGCGAGCAATGGTATAATTGCGTTTGCCAAGCTCTTGTCGTAGGCTCTGGTCTTGGATGAGGAGGGTGAGTTTTTCAAAGAACTCTTTGGGATTTTTGGCTAAAAGGATATTGTCTTGAATGTTGAGGTCCGCTATGCTGCCTACATCCATACTCACCACCGGCTTGGCGCACAGCATCGCTTGCATGATCGATTGGGGGACTCCCTCTTTTTTGGAGGGGCAGGCGTAGATATCGATGGCGTTGAGAAAGGCTTGTGGATCGACGTAGCCTAT
>JALWCE010000091.1 GCA_027036935.1 Nitratiruptor sp.
AGAAACGTAGGGATCAAGACCTACAAAGATTATCTAGTCTTTGCGGCAATGGACACAGACGCCATCTGGGTGATGAAAAAAAAGATCAAGCTCGCTCCCCTTAGATGTCTGGGTCCTGATGGCAAAGAGCGCCAAAGCAAGAAAAAGAAACAAAAAAACTTTTTTCATTCTCGTCCTTTAGTCGATATAGCAGCTAGGATCCTCATCCCACAGATCCCCACTGATAGCCCAAGCTCTTGGGCGACTGCCGCCATTGCAAATAGCGATGTGCTCGCAATTTTCGCATTTTCCTTTGATTCGTCTGGGAAACTCTCTAAGACGATGCAAAAGAGGAGTCTCCTCTTGCCATATCTCATCGAATGGCCGCTCGAAAATATTGCCGATGGATATGGGAAAAAAAGGATCTGGTTTTACTTCCCCTTCGCTGTTGATATTGACCAGATTCCTCCCCGCACTGTTGCCACCCCATCGCAGCAGCCTTTGGCGCAAATCCTCCTTTTTATGCGGATATTTTTGGCCAAAACGCTGTAAAAAAAGCAGGGCATCCATCTCCATATTGCCCGTGACGATATCGATATCTTGGCCACTTTCGTAGTACTTGAAAGCTTTGTCGATGATATATCCCATCGCTTCTTTGCGCTCCTTTTTGGTCAGATCCATCTTGAGATTGTCCAACCCTCTACCACTATAGACCAGATGGGAGATGTAGATTTTGTTGATCCCTTTTTTTTCAGCCAACTCGAAGATATGAGGGAGGGACTCTTTGGTCTTTTGGGTAATGGTGAAGCGAATACCTACCTTGCCTCCGGCTTCATGGATCAGATCGATGGCTTTGAGGCTTTTGGCATACGATCCTGCAAGTCCTCTAAAGTAGTCGTGGGTGGGCTCGTCCCCATCGATACTGATACCTATATAGCCAAAGGTGTCGATAATCTTTTGCACATTGCTGGGGTTGATATACAGGCCATTGGTAGAGAGATAGGTGGCGATCCCCTCATCCTTGAAAGCCTGGGCGATCTGGAAGATATCCTTCCTCGTCAGCGGCTCTCCTCCGCTAAAGATCACGAAACGCACCCCCGCTCGCTTGAGCTGAGGAATGGTCTCCAAGATCTTTTGGGTCGATAGGGTGTCCGTGGCCTCAAGACCAGATTTTGAGTAGCAGTGTAAGCAGCTAAGATTACAGCGGTTGGTGAAGTTCCAGATGGCGATGGAGCCTTTTAGCTCTCTTTGGGGAATACCCTCTAGTGTGCTTTTGAGCAGATTGGAGAGGCGAAACACTACTTATCCTTGAAACTTTTGATATACTCGACGATGGAGCGAAGCTCTTTTGGGCCAAGTTTAAATGCCGGCATGGAGTTCCTGCGGTATCCTAGCATCTTGTAGGTATGCTCGGGATCGAGGATTTGGGCGATGATCTCTCCCTCGTTTCGCTTTTTGGCGATCTGGGCAAATGGAGGGCCAAAAGCCATCGCCGTTTGATGGTGACATCCCCAGCATTTTTCCTTGAAGATAGAAAGACCAAAGAGTCTGGGATAGAATTTTCGATTTTTGTTGATAAAGTTGTACTTGCCCACGGGAACATTTGCCGGATAATCTTTGAGCTCTTTGAAAGTATCGGTCTGCCATACCAGCAGATCCCCATCTGGCTCGTAGATACTGAGATAAGCCAGCTTCCCATCTCCGCTAAACTCGGTATGGATGTAGCGTTTGCCTTTTCTTGGAACCAGCTTTTTGAGTCTGTAGCGCTCTTTGTCGATAAGGATCAGCTGATCGCTTCCGTTGTCCACCCACAGATAGTCGCTTTGGGGATGGGTTTTGACGAAAAAGCCGTCTCCTCCCACATCGATCTTTTTTACCAATTTCCAATCATACATTTGCCAAATGGTGATGTAGGGTTTGCCTAGATGTGGTGTGGCAAAGTAGAATTTGCCCTCTTTATACCAGTATGTGGCGCTAAAAAGATGGGGCATCCCCTCGATGGGGGCTTGGAAGACCTCTTTGAGATTGTCTAGTCTATAGACTCTTAGATCCTTGCCGTGTCTTGTGGTGCCGATGATATACTCTTCAAATGGATCGATGAAAAAATCCTCTATCGGTCGATCCAGTTTTTTAGAGTGAAACTGCAAAGTTTTGGTATCGACCGTGTAGAGCAAGGGCTTGTTGCGTAGAGTAAAAAGAGCTTTGTCTTGGCTATAGAGCTCATACAAAGCGCTGATCTTACCATCGACTGGATAGAGCTTGATGGGCTTGAGAGTTTTTCTCTCAAAGACCACCACCATCTGTGGCAATAAACAGGTGGCAAAGAGATACTTCGCATCCCGGCTTAGTGAGATATTGCGTAGATTGACACAGGCTCTGATTTTCTCTTCTAGCCGGCCATTGGCCAAGGAGTAGTGCCCTATCCAGCCATCTCGAGTAGGGACATAGAAATTTTTGCCATCGAGAGTGTATTTGAGACCTCCATGGACATTTTTGAAACCAAATCGATCCAATACTCTCTCATCCTCCATCACCCAGACCCGATTGGCCCCACGCTCTACTACAAGGGTAACGTTTTCGATATTTTTGATACCGAGATCTTTTTTGGGATTGTCAAACTTTTTGAGGCTTTTTTGGATATCCTCTTTGCTCCAATGGATAGTCCCGGCAGGCGAGCGTAGATATTGTACGATTTTTGCTATCTCTTCATCGCTCAAAAAATCAAATTTTGGCATAAGGGTTTGAGGTAGGGAGTGTTTGATGATATGTGCCAGCTCTTTGTCGCTTTTGTGCCGTAAAAACTGAGGCAGCAAAGGTGGAGCCGAGACGCCTTGACGCTCCTTGCCGTGGCACATGGAACAGTATTTGAAGTACAGGTCATATCCTGTAGGCTCTAGGGGTCTGGCCTCTAGCTCATGAATCATTTGGCCAAAGAGCCAGCTTGTCATCATCAAAGAAAATAGCAGACTACGCATTGTTGCTCCTTCAAAGAGCAAAAACTGCCAAGGCCCCTTGCCACTTTTTGCTCTTGGGTTATTATAATCACTTTATATTAGCCGGGGCTTAGACCCCGGGCTAATATCAATAGATGTCGTATTTGGTATTGAAGACGTTGAACTTACCGGTAGGTGTACGTACCCAATCGCCGGTGATCGCTTTTTTGAGTTTGAGCTTGTCTGAATCGTAGACAAGAATAGCAGATGGGACAAGTTTGTTCCCCCATACGCTTACCCAAAATTCATCACCATTTTTATTAAATTCAATATGTACCGGACCTCTAGGTTTGACTTTAATTTTTTTGCCGTTGACCTCAACAGTTCGCTCTTTGACAAACTTTCGTGGCACTTTGATAGTTTTGACCACTTTGAGTTTGTTTTTATCGATCACATAGAGTTGAGTTTGGAGCTTGCGATCTGGATTGACCGGACGGTCGGCGATGATATATTTACAAGCCGGATGAGTTTTGACAAAAAGGTTACCACCACCGGATCCAGGCAATTTAATGTCGGCTACCACTCGCCATGCATATTGCGGATGGTATGTAGGATCGGTACCTATACAGGTGATATCGTTACTACCGATATGTCCGGTACACCAGATCGGTCCATATTTTGGATGGTTGACGTTGGCTCCTCGTCCAGGGTGCGGTTTGGTACCACCTGTTGGGATGATCGCAGCCACTTCACCCTCTTTGGTATCCACTGCCACCACTTTGTTTCTGGCGTTCGCCGCTACGAGGAAGTATCGCTTGGTCAAATCCCATCCACCATCATGTAGATATCGCTCAGCCATGAGCATATGGACATCTGGATTCCTAGGATCGGAGTAGTTGTAGAGCCACACTTGACCTGTCTCTTTGACATTGATTACCCACTCGGGCTTGTGGTGATTGGCCACGATCGAAGCTACCCGCGCTTCCCTTCGAAATTCACCCGTATCGCAAGTATAACTGGCGGTAGAGACGATTTGGATAGGCTCTAGGGTATCACCTTTTAGTGTGACGATAGATGGCGGCCAGTAACATCCTACTACCGCATACTCATCCTCATACCCTTTGGCCTTGGAGGTATCGATGCTTCGTGCGTCGTTACAGACTCGGATTTCTGCTACATTTTGGGGCTTTTTCATCCACAAATCGATTACGCTCGCTTTACCATCCCGACCAATGGCGTACATATAGCGGCCGGATTTGGATGTTCTAAGGATATGAGTCGCAAAACCAGATGGTACGATACTCACAAGCTCCTTGGTATCACCATCGATAATAGCCACTTTACCCACATCTCTGAGCACCACGCCAAAGTAGTTCTCCCAATTTCTTTTGGTCTCAGGCTTCTTAGGCCGCTTTTCTGGTGGGACGAGAAGTTTCCAGCTCTTTTTCATATCGGCCATCGATTTTTCTGGTGGTGTCACTGGTGGAAGCTGAATAAATTTGGCCATCAATTCGGTCTCTTCTTTGGTAAGCTCCCCGCTGGCTCCCCAGTCTGGCATACCGCCTGGAGTCCCGTTGTAGATGATGTAGGCTAAAGTTTTGGTTCCGATAGCTCTGGTCTTTTCCGGCAAAAGGTTAGGTCCTAGAGCACCTTTTCGTAGCATCCCGTGACATCCGGCACATCTATCGAAATAGATCTGTGTCGCCTTTTTCATCTCCTCAGGGGAAAGCTTGATATCATCACCTGCTACACTAAGTGTGCTTGCCAATCCCAGTGCGACCACTGCACTTATTGCGATTTTACTTTTCATCATTTCTCCTTTTGTGATGCAATTACCCCTCCCCCTATCTTCACTCTTCAGGGATATCACCCTGTGCCATCTTCTTCTTTTCGTCAAAATAGATCCAGATCATCGGCAGGACGATCAGTGTATGCAAAGTGATGGTCAGCGTCATTGGTCCTTGGTTGAGTATGGACCAAAAGCTACAGACCACATCGGTACATGGTTCTATGCACATCTTGGACTCCTTTCTTAGTGAATTATATAAACTTTTTAATTAATCTTAACTTTAAAGAGAGCAGCCCAACGGTTTAGGCTGCCGCTGCCGCTACTTCCGCCTCACTCTCTTTGACAGGCTGTTTTTTGGTACAGGTCAAAAGATCATAGACCAAAAAGCCGTAGCCTACTATTACCATTATACCAGTTACCAATCTCCAACATATTCCTTGCCAGAACCATTCGTTATTTTGAGCGGCAAAAAAGCCTTCCCATGTAGCACCATGCATACCACGCTCAACCATAGTCTGTACATATGCGGCGATTGTCAAAGAGACGGTCATCAAAAGTACCCCTACGGTAATCAAAGAGATAGCCCACCATCCAGCTTTTGTCATCTTGAGCTCTTTGAGCCCCGCTTTACCCTGAATAGCCAGATAGATAGCGGAGATCATAATCGCCACATAGGCTCCAAAGAATGCCAAGTGTCCATGGGCTGCGGGCCATTGGGTACCATGGGTATAGAGATTGATTTGAGGCAAAGTATGCATAAATCCCCATACACCAGCACCCAAGAAGTTGCCAAATGTCTCGACAGTGAGCCAAGAAAAGGCTGGGACGTTTGTAATTTTGTTACCTTTCCCTCTCTCTTTACCCCAGTCATACAGGACATGCACAAAAAGACCTACAAGAGGTACTGGCTCAAGTGCGGAGAAGAGCGCACCGATCTCCCACCAATATTCAGGTGTACCTATCCAGAAGTAGTGGTGACCAAGTCCCAAGATCCCTGAGCCAAACATCATGGCCACTTCGATCCAGAGCCACATCTCCACCACTTTTCTGTTGGCGTTGAGTGTCTTGATAAGGATATAGCCGCCAACCGCCGCTACATATACTTCCCAAGTGGCTTCCACCCAAAGGTGCACGACCCACCACCACCAGTATTGATCCACAGCGATATTATCGGTATAAAACATCCCGGCAAGATACAAACCGGCCAAAGCGATCAGGTCGGCCATTAGTACTGCCAAAATACCGGTACGTCGACCGCTCATTACCGTAGCATAAACATTGTACAAAAAGATAAGTACTACGACGACGATACCGATATCGGCCCAACGTGGTGCTTCGATATACTCACGACCCTCGGTAATAAACCAGATAGTAGACTCTTTTCCTGGACCTATTTGGATAAAAAGATAGACCAACACTACTACCGCCACTGCTGCCGTGAGTACATAAAAGGCCAGTTCACCAAGCTTGACACCCACAACCTCTCGCCCGGCTTCATCTGGCAAAAGCCAGTAGACCGCTCCGATCATCGCATAGAGCAGCCATACCACCAAAGCGTTGATATGGACCATTCTGTTGATTGAAAAATCAAGTACGCCAAACAAAAAGTCCGGATACAAAAACTGTATCGCCGCAAAAAGCCCAAAAAGTAGCTGGGCACCAAACAAAACGATCGCAACCGTAAAGTACTTGAGGGCTAGCTTTTGTCCCTCATACAGTTTACTTCCATGCATCTACCGCTCCTTTGATTTTTCCAAAGTTTCTTGGGAAGCCATTGGTATCGATAGCCGACATAAATTTCAAATATGCAACCACCGCTTTAGCCTCTTGTTTTGTGATACCAAGGTTTGGCATCTTTCTTTCATGCATCGCCATGGCCGGAGGATTTTGTAAAAATGTAGCCATTGCGTACTCTTTGCCGCCATATGCTGGTGCGAGTGTTTTCCAGTTTGGATCGAGCCACGCTTTAGTCAGATCTGGGGCGTAATATGCACCGTTGCCAAGGAGTGTATGGCAATCCATACAGTTTTTGGCTTGGATTGTGAGTTTCCCCAGATGGATCAGTTCCCTAGCCTCTTTTTCACTATAATTATCCCGACCGAAAAACTTCTCTTTCTCTTCATACTTACTATTGCCGTTGGCATCCATTCCGCCGATGATAGGCACTTCGTGCCCCCTTTTTCTATTGAGCTGGTAATCGATTTTATAGTTAATTACGAGCGGCGAGGGAATCCGCTTGTCCACCTTGTTCTTGATATCTTGTGCCGTTCCCATTTGCATTTGGGACATAGAATCAAATGTCAAAAGTATCAGCAACACCGCCGATACGCCAGTTACCCAAGTCGCGGAGCGTCGCCAGAAGCGATTGGAGCTCCAAACAGATGGTTTACCCATACTACCTCCTTTAAGATGTGGTCATTTTATGGTGCTCGAAGCGGTTGTGTACCTTTTCGAGTAGGAAATAGACGATATGAGGAAATATCAAATACCCCACCATCGCACCGATCAAAACTTTTTGCGTATAAGGTTCTACCCGCAGCAGCACTCCTAGATAGTAAATACAAGCCACTAAAGCTAGCCAGGAGAGATATGCCAAGATCATAAACCATTTTTTTACCAATCTTAGCTTTACCAGCGTAAAAAATCCGGCGTATGCCATCCCAAAAAAAATGACCATAGCGGATACTATAAAGATTGGTAAAAAATCTTGGATGGGAATATCGTGCATATAATATTCCATCAATCCCTCCTCCTTTATTTCCAAGTTACAAAAATTATTTTATATGGATTTGACATCAATTACTTTGATATTGGTCAAATGTCACTCTTTTGTCACTTTTAACTTAATAGGAATTTAATCCTATCCACACTATAATCGAATAAAAAATAAGCAAGAGTACAAAGATGGAGAATTTAAAAAGTTTTTACCTATTTGGTAATCTCAATGAACACCAACTTCAAAGACTCAAAGAGATCTCAACGATCAAGGAGTTTACAAAAGGAAGCATCCTCTTTTATGAAGGGGATAGCGCAAAGAATTTAATACTTCTTACTAAAGGAATACTCCAAATCTACAAGACCGATCATAAAGGCAATAAAATCGTTTTGCACGTCTTTTATCCAAATAATCTCATCGCAGAAATTGCTAACTTTGAAAAGATGCCCTATCCGGCGACGGCGGAGTTTTTGACCGAGGGTAAAGTGCTTATGATAGATTATGAAATATTTGAGAAAGAGTTTTTAAAAAACCCTGAGATATCTTTTACAATTATCAAATCTTTGACCAACAAAATTAGACATTTAGAGCATGTTATCACCAACGATTTGGTACTCAGCTCCACAGCTAGAGTGGCCAAGTTTATTTATGAGCATGAGGATGAATTTAAAAATCTTAAAAAAAACGAGATCGCCACTTTACTTAATATCACTCCCGAGACCCTCTCTCGCATTATCTCAAAATTCAAACAAAGCAATATTTTGCAAAAAAAAGGCAATCAATACTTCATCGTACAAAAAGAGCGGCTCAAACCTTTCTTTACATAAGAGTTCAAAAACAATTATCAATCTTTTGCTCTGAACTCTCCTCCCTCCAATCTCCAGATCCTCCCTATCTTTTTTGCCTCCTCGCTACTGTGTGTGACAAAAAGCAGCGTAAAGCCAAGTTCTCTTTGGAGTGCGAGTATTTTCTCAAGGAGCTCTTCTTTAAGCTCTTCATCCAGATTTGAGAGTGGCTCGTCCATTAAAAGCAGCGGCGGCTCTAAGATAAGAGCTCTGGCCAATGCCACTCGTTGGCGCTCTCCGCCTGAGAGCTGATGGATGGCACGAGAACCGTATCCTTGCAGTCCCACCAT
>JALWCE010000092.1 GCA_027036935.1 Nitratiruptor sp.
AGACGGCATCAGCGGCAATCCCAACGCCCCTGCCAAAATTCTTGAAGAGTTGGCTAAGGACTCGGACAAGCTGGTACGATTGCGGGTAGCAGAAAACCCGGCTACACCAAAAGAGGTGCTAGAGATTTTGGCCAACGACGTGGATAAAGATGTAAGCAAAGCGGCACAAATCAGGCTGGAGAAGATGGCATGAATCAAGGATTTGCGCTACTAGAGAAGCAGATTTTGGCTCTGCACTACAACGGCAGCTACATTACCAACTTCGAGTTTACACAGATCGCTAAAAATATCGGCATCGAGCTCGATCTGGCCGATAGAGAAAAAATGCTAAAAAATCTGCTCAAAAAGACGATCGAAGCCCATAAAGAAAATGAACTCATCGCAGAGTTTGCCAAGCTGCTTAATTCTCGAATCCAAGATTATCAACGACTCGCCCAGCTCCATCCAGAGGCCAAAGAGATCATCGGCGAATATATCCAAAAAACAAAAAGCACCCTTTTATTACTCCAACAGCGTCTTAGGAGCAATCCATATGGATAAAAAGATACTAGAGCAGCTCAGACAGATCAAATACCCCGGACTAGACAAAAATATTGTGGAGCTTCGCACCGTAGATAAAATTGAGCAAAAAGGCGACACTCTCCAAATCACCCTCGATATGGCCAACCAAGAGGCCTTTCCATTGATAGAGGGAGCTATCAAGGACCTGCTCAAAGATAAAAAGGTAGAAGTACATCTTAAAGCCCGTCCCAAAAAGGATATCCACTACGGCTCTACGGCCAAACCCAACAACCGAGCCCCCTACGCAAAAAATATCATCGCCGTCACCAGCGGTAAAGGGGGAGTGGGTAAAAGCACAGTGAGCACCAATCTCGCTATCGCTCTAGCTCAAAAGGGATACAAGGTAGGACTCCTCGACGCCGATGTCTATGGCCCCGATATCCCAAGGATGACAGGTGTGGAGCACGAAAAGCTTCGCTGGGGCGATAATGACAAGATAATCCCCAGTGAAAACTTCGGTATCAAGATCATGAGCGTGGGTCTGACCACACCAAGTCCCGATACTCCGCTGGTGTGGCGAAGCAGTGTAGCGGTGAGCGCTCTTATTCAGTTTTTGGAGGATGTGGACTGGGGAGAGCTAGATTTTTTGGTGATCGATATGCCGCCGGGTACGGGCGACATCCAACTTACCATGGCCCAAGAGCTTCCCATCACCGCTGGAGTCCTCGTAACCACCCCGCAGATGGTAGCCGCCGATGATGTGAGCAGAGCCATTATGATGTTCAAAGATATTGGCGTGCCGATCGGGGGGCTTATTGAGAATATGAGCTATTTCATCGCCCCAGATACAGGCAAACGCTACGATATTTTTGGCAAAGATGGAGGAAAAGCGCTGGCTATACAGTACGATATCCCCTTTTTGGGACAAATCCCACTGGAGATGGATATCAGGGCTTTAAGCGACGAGGGGATGCCCCCCGTAGCCATGGGGCAGAAGCGGCACAAGAGATACTACCAAGATATCGTAGACAATCTCTTTGATGCCATCGCTTTTAAGGGAGTGCGTTCTTGATGACCGCCTCCATATCCTTTTGAGCTTTTTTAAGCTCAGCTATCGCTTTTTTGTCCTTGAGATGTAAAGTGGCGATCCAGTTGTAGATATTTGGGAAAACGATATGCATATGATCATCTCCCTTTTTTTGATAGATCGCCAGCGTACAAGGAGCGAAGACTCCAGCTTCTGGTCTGATTCTTGCTACGGTATAGATCACTTTGAGCTTACAGAGCGAATAGGTGTCATAAAAGATAAAATCTTTGATCCCGGCCTCTTTGAGATCATAGGCAAAATCGTTAAAATTTGCCATAACAAATCCAATGGGTTTGAGGCCGTCTTCAATCACCATCTCCACTTCATCCTTGGTATCGAGCGACTCCTCTGGATCGACTTCAAAGCTATATTTGCTCAATAGGGGCTCTTTTACTTTTTGAGGCTGGTATGGCAGCTCCTCTTTTTTAGCCTTGGGCAAAGCTTTCTTGATCGTAGCTATATCCAAAGCCTCTTGCTCTTTAAGAAGCTTTTCGGGCGCTTTGGGGCCAAGTATTTTTGCCTTTGCCTTGGCGCTGAGCACCCCTACATAAGTCTTGTGAGAGCCCTTTTTCTTATAGATCACTACGCTATAGGGCGCGAATATCCCGCTATCTGGATCTTTAAGCACCATTGCCATAGCGATTTTTGGATAGTAGATCGTCATGAGATTGTAGATCGTAAAATCACTTTGCTTAAACTGCTTAAGAAAGGGGCCGTTCATATCGCGATTTTGCTGGATATTGTACCCGGCTTTGTGAAAGGTCTCCTCTATTTTTTGCGGTGTCACCGAAGCCGTTGTCGAAAAGAGTATGATATCTTCATTAGCCAACAAAGCCACCGCTATACCCAGCCACAACAATATCTTTTTCATAACTCTCCTTTATGGTCGTATATAGATCCACCCTTTGAGGTTTCGCTCCACCAACTCCACTATCCCGGCCGTGACGATCTCCACGCCATCGATAAGATCGCTCTTTTTGATCCCAAGGGTTCGCATCGTATTGGCGCAAGCGACAAACTCCACGTCATATGTCATCAAACTTCGCACCCGCACGGCTATCTTCTTCTCTTTTTTCAAAAGCGTGCGAATCCCTTTGGAGTAGCAGATGATAGCGATACGAACATTTTCAGGGCCATAGAATTTCATCACATTGTTGGCGGAGCTGAGCACATGGTTGATCGACTCGTCGTCTCCGTGGGTGATAGGAAAGACGATCTTTCTAGGATTATCGATACTTGGCTTTGGTTCGGCAAACTCCGTATCCCCCACCAAAGAGACCACGATCGCCACAATCCACAGAAATCTCCTCATCGTATCACCTCACGCAACATCATCAAAAAATCTTCCTTTTTCCATGCTCCTGGTATCTTTTTGAGTACTTTTTTTTCTGGAGATATAAATATGAAACTAGGAGTCATACTCCATTCAAGCCCTAAAGGCAGCTGCTCTTTGGTCACATCCACCCGTAAAAAAATAAAGTGCTTGCCAAGCATCTTTTGTATTTCAGGATCAGCCAGCGTGGTACGCTCCATCCATCGGCAATAGTGGCACTGGGGTGAGGTCGCCTCCAGTAGTACGATCTTGTGCTCTTTCTTCGCTCTTTGCAACGCATCCTCAAAAATTTTTTGGCCAAATGCCCCAAAGAGCAGCAAAGGGAGCAAAATAAGCGCCAATCTACGCATCATCATCCTTAAAAGAGGTAATTGACCTCAAAACGATATTCGTTGTATGACGGATCTCTTTTTCTCGTGCCATCCATTGCGATGGTGTCGTCGTCGCCGTTGACCACTCCTAGTCGGAACTTCACATAAAGCCCCGGCATACTTTTGACCTTTTCTACTAGATCAAGATGGATGACATTGCTATCGGCTTGGACTCCTGGCTTTTTGTCATCAAAATCTTGCACGGCGTAACGAAGCGAAGCTTTGAGTCCAGAGACCAGCCCCGCTTTATCCAGATTGACTACCCCTCTGAGCATCCATGTTTTTGTATTGGCATACCAGTTGTACTGAGCCATGGCTCTGGTAAAGCCCCCTGTTGGAAATCCTCGCCAAGGAGCGATGATATCCGCATCGTCGGCCACTTTGGAGTATCCCACTCTCGCCCACCAAATCTTGTTTTTGGGCTTTAGATCGACTCTAGCCATCCAAATTGAGCTATCTACGCTATATGGATCCTCGTATCCTACGCCTTTGCCTTTGAGGTTGGCCACAGCGACTCCAAGCTTGCCGATATCATCGGCACCTCTATCCATCTGTTTGATGTAGCGAGCTCCGGGGATCAGCTTGTAGTCCCCCAGTGGTATGGCATAGTGGGCTTCGATACCGGCTAGCGCCACCACGTCGGGAACGGTAGTGTAGTTGAGTTTCCACTTAAGGTGTGGCACCAAGCTTTTGTTGGCCATTTCCGCGACGATGAGGTGATGGTCGGGGTCTTTACCCGCTCGTACAAAGTTTTGATAGCTCAAAGCCTTGTTGACGGCACTATCGTCATTATTGCCCCAGCTATCACCGCTAGCATCTTTGAAAGTGATCACATCGTGAAAACTGGTGTGGTCACGAAGCTTTTGTTTGGTAAAGTAGGCCAGCTTGATGGTAGTACCAGCGAAATATTTACTCGTTAGACTATACCCCTCGAAAGTGTTTGGAATCATTTTGGTATCGTTGCTTTTGGTGAGCATACTCTCAAAGATTTGGCGACCGAGTTTGAAACTTGTTTTGGACCGCTTATACTCCAAATAGGCCTGTCCTACTACGCTCATCCCAAAATGTCCAGTCTTTTTGACCTTGTCACGGCTAAAAGTATCCTTACCCGCTTTGACATATTTGACCTCATCTGGATCCATATGCCACGGGTTTTGGGATGTGTACATGGCGATAGTGGCTCCAAGCCCATTGAAATAGGCGGTCTTGTATTCCAAACTACCGCCTACGCCCACAGCCCAGTTGTCTTTCGTCTTACCCGGATACTCCTTGTCCCAATCCCACTTGAAAGTATTGAGTCTAAGTCTGCCGTACCATACCCCTTTGGTAAACATCTCTTGTAAGGTATCGGCTTTGCCTGGGAGTACATTGTACTTTAAAGTCATATTACCTTTGAGTACACGCTTCTCCTTTGCCAAAGCCGTCGTCGTAGAGAACAGCGAGGCAGCACCTACCGCCGCTACAATACTCAATCCTATCCTTTTCATTCTATCTCCTTTAGCATACGCCGCCCTTACGGGGACAGCCGCACTCATAGTCTAAAATCCGTACGTTGGATTTGGACGACACGTCGATTTTGCCACTCTTTTTGACATAGTTGGTTACCACGTCATATACCGGCTCTATCTTGCTCTCTCTTAGATTCTTTCCGGCACTTTGTAAGTTTCCACCCCACGCACTTACCACATAGGAGCGGTTGGGATCGAGGGGTTTGCCGTTGATTTTGAGATTGGAGATCCGCTTGCCAGCCGGAGCGTTGACCTTGATATCGTAACTCACACCCGTCAGTCGGCTCATATCTCCGCCTTGCTGATACAACGGATTGGCATTGAAGACGTTATCTGCGATATCTTCAAGCAAAGCAGCTATACGGGAGCCTTGCAGCTCAAAAGTATAGACCTCTGGATAGGTGATAGCCGTCATCTCATAAACGTTATCCACTAAAATATCATCTCCTGGCAGCAGCGTCGTCCCCCATCGATATCCGGGAGTAAAGGCGATCTCGCAATCCATCTTATCTCGGATCGCCTCGCCAATAAGAGCGTCAAAGGTAGAGTAAAAGGTATCTCGCTTATAAAGCGTCCCTTTGGTTGTACCAATCACTTGACTGAGCTCTTTGTCATAAGGCCGATACCAGCGATCCACCAGCTCTATCCCCTTTTTGTCCGCAGGGATAAGATCTGAAGCTACCGGAATCAATTTGTAGCGAAAATCTTTGACTCTGCCTTTTTGGATATCAAGATCGAGCCGTCCTACGAATTTGCCGTGGCTGCCCGCGATGATGATCGTAGTGCCGTTGATGGTGATGGGGCGAGGTCCCGGATCGTGGGTGTGACCGCTAAGAATAAAGTCGATCCCATGCACTTTTTGGGCAATCGCTTGATCCACGCTAAAGCCGTCGTGACTGAGCAAAATGACGCAATCTACCTTTTTCTCTTTTCTAAGTTCATCTACATACCCTTGCAAGGTATCAAGACGCAGCCCAAAGCTCCACCCCTCGGTAAATCGTTTGGGATTGGCCGTAGAAGTGAAAGGAAAGGATTGCCCAACGATTCCAATCTTGGCTCCTCCCACCTCTTTGATAGTATAGGGCTCAAAAACGGTCTCTTCGAAGTTATCGCTAAACGGATCGTTATCCACCACGTTTTGGGAGATAAAATCGCCATTTAATTTACCGATAAGCTCTTGTACCCGCTCTTTGCCGTAGGTGAACTCCCAGTGTCCTACCATCACATCCACGCCCAGATAGTTTTGGGCATCCACGATCGCCTCGCCTCTGGTCTTCAAAGCCACGGCGGTCCCTTGCCATGTATCGCCGCTATCGAGCAAGAGCACGTTATCCGCACCCCTGTCTCTACGCACCTCATCGATGATGGTTTTCATATGGGCCACGCCGCCCATCTTGCCAAATTTTTTGGCCAGCTCTTCAAAATTGAGATAGGTATCGAAATAGGCCTCGAGTGTGTTTGGCTTGATCCCATAGAACTCCAAAAAGGCCTCCCCGCACAAAAAGCCGGGGGTTCCCACCAAATTTTTGGCGCTAATGAGCGTGGAGGGCTCTCGCCAATACAACGGCTTGAGGTGGGCGTGCAGATCGCAAATATGCAAGATGCTCACCTTGCCTACCGGATCGAAATCCATAATATCGTCGGCCTTGATCTCGTCGGCCCGTTTGGCGGCGTGCAGTCTCCCGCCGCTTGCGCCCATCAGGCCAAGAGCTGCCGCAATATGTAAAAAATCGCGTCTATCTATATTCATGGCCTACCTTTTGAGTCCTGGGATGTGGATGGTCTGCCCTTTGGCCATATCGGTCACATAGACCTCTAGAGCCACCATCTGTGGACTTCCTAGAGGTAGTTTGGCCAAAAGGGCGTTTTTCATACACTGCTGGAAACGCTTTTGTAGCGTAAACATCTTGCCTTTGGTCATCCGATAGGCCGGCCAGGTGGCTGCCGCTTTGACGTTGGGGGCTCCTAGATCTGGAAGGATCTGCATCCGAAGCCGCAGCCCTACAACCTCGGGAGCGTGACAGCTGTAGCATGATAATCCCCGCTTGCCACGGCGCAGCTCAAACATCTGCTTGCCAAGCTTATAGGCCTTTTTCATATGCTCGTTGGCATTAACGTCGATATTGATCTTTTCTCCATTGGCCAAAGATTTGACATAGGCTTGCAAGGCATCCATCTCCTCGGATTTGAGAGGATAGGGCTTTTTGCCCTGATCGTACATAAAGGCTTGAAGCATCTGATCGATGGCTACCACCATACCGATCTTATCGATATAGCGGGGAAATCCGGCGATATATTTGGGCAGACTCTTCTCGCTTTGATCTAAAAATTTGGCCAAAGCCTCTTCGCCACCAAGCTCATCTAGTAGCTCAGATCCCTCCTCGACAAAGATATCGGCCGGATTGTTTTCTAGCATCTCTTGGTACATCGCCCTATCGGCCTTGCTCATACTCAGCTTCTCGTCCGCCACCGCCACCGAAGCGGCTAGCGCCAGACTCAGCGCCAAAGATAATACTTTTTTCATCTTTTATCCTTTGGGCTTTACTTTTTTGCTCTTTTCGTTCACTTCGCCAAGATTATCTTTGTAAACTACTTTAATGACTCCGGGACCCGTCACTTTCATATTGATAGAAAAATATGGATTGGTCGAGACCGTCTCCCAAGGGATGATAGTGGTAAAAAGCTCGTCGTTGAAGTAAAACTTCACCTCGTTGATGTAGTGCATCGGCTTGATTTTGCCCGTCTTTTTATCCTTACGCATGCCCGTTTCCATCGGATGGATCACGATGAAGTCCACCTTGACGATATCGCCAACTTTATATTTTCTTGGTTTGATTTTGATGATTGATTTTCTTTTTGCCATCTTTGTCTCCTTATCCACATCCGCCGATGGTGACTTTCACCGGCTTTTTAGCCATAATGGCACTTCCATCTTTAAGCACCGCTACCGCGACCACCTCTTGGGTACCGCCTAGTTTGATACGGGTGGCAAAGTAGGCTTTGCCATTACGTGGTGTCAAAAAGACATCAGCACATCTGGCATTAGAGTTTTTGGTCGATAAAATATGGATCGATTTGACCTGCTCGATAGGCAGATCCACATTGACCTTGACCGGTACCACCGCGCCGTTTTCGGCAATTTCAGGGACGACGAGATGGACTTTATCGCTCTCTTTGGCCCCTTTGCCGTGGGTGATTACTTCTAGCGCCTTTTTAAAAGAGATGGCGTTTTTACCCTTTGGTTTGCTCTCCTTGGCCAAGAGCGTTACGCCGCTTGCTCCCAATACTCCCAAAGCCGGCAAGGCTCCAATTCCTTTTAAAAAACTTCTTCTTTCCATCACTTCTCCTTTTTTGGACTCACCACATATGAGGCGATCTCACAAATCTCTTTTGGCGTAAAGAGCCCGGTAGTGAGATTGATCGTCATATGGGTTTTTGGATTGTAGATACGAGCGTCGGCTATTTGTTGATAGACATGGGCGTATGTACGCACACCCGTATCGATAAAATGTTTTTTATAGTTATGTAGATCCGGTCCTACGTTCCCAGGACCTTTGGCGCCTTCGATATTGTGGCAGGCCACGCAGTTGCCGTACTGTTTTGGCTTTTTCTTGCCATTGACTACGATAAATTTGGGCAGACCCGGAGGTGGTGGGGTCTTGGCCTTTTTGCCGTTGAGATTGTGGAAGATATATTTCCCTCTTTCGATGGCCAGTTTGTCCGTGGTGATACACCCC
>JALWCE010000093.1 GCA_027036935.1 Nitratiruptor sp.
CTGATCGCCATCAAAAAAGAGCGAAGCGCTCACCTTATCGCTTGAGTCGTTAATCTTATCCACGATTTGAGATAGACTGTCAGAAGCGCTATAATCTATGTCGATATCGCTTCCATCAATACTCAAAATAAGCGTTCCATCCTCTGTAGCCACAGTATCTTCTTTGGAGGAAACCCCAGATTGAGAGAGCCATACATCTTTACTAGCCAGTCTATCTACACTAAACTCCAAATTCATCTCTTGCAATTTAGAAGGATCGGTGACACTAACGCTGGCTACATCCTCGTTCGAGACAGTAACGCTCTTTTTCTCAAAAAGTTGCGTATCCTCTAAAGTCTCAAAATCGGAGCGAAAATTTTTAAGCAGATTGGCAAAACTTTTAAAAGCCGCCTCTTTTTGTTGAACCTTTTGCTCCTTATGCTGGATGAGATTGACCTGCTGGAATTTGAGCTGTTGATATTTTTGTAAAATCGACTGGTAATCAAATTGCCCACTTAAATTGCTCAAATAGATATCATTAGCCATACCTACGCCTTTTGCTCAAAAGTAATTGAGTAATTTTATCAAGATACCTAGCAATTTTTAACATCCTCTTAGAAGGTATCTGTCGAATAGCCCCCTTACTTTTATCATCTATGATTTTGACCGCTTGGATATATTTCTGCTCGTCTATCTCTATCTTCAACAAAGAGTTGAAAAGAAGAAGATTTTGGTTGAGCCTACCAGCCATTTTTTTGATAAGCTCTTGCAGAGTGACAAAATCGAGTCTACTCTTTTCTTTGTGCAATCTGCTCTTAGCTAACTCACTATTAAGAGCATACATATCCAGTGCCGATCGCGTAGTAATGGCTTTGATATCCATAATCCTCTCCTCAATATTTTAGCTAAGCCCCACCACTTAGCTAAAATATCAGCGATAAGGGCTTGGCCCTTATCGTAGAAGCTGAAGTACGAGCTGGGGTTGCTGATTGGCTTGCGCAAGCATGCTGGTACCAGACTTCATAAGGATATTATTTTTTGTAAACTCTGCCATCTCTTTTGCAAAATCAACATTTCTCACACGACCTTCCGCATCGCTGGTATTAACTCGAGCGGTTTCATTGTTTGAGATGATTTTTTCTAGCTCAATCTGTACAGAACCAAATTTTGCCGCTTCTGTATCCACTGCTTTGAGTAGATTGTCCACTTTTTCGATAGAGTCGTTTGCGGCTGTTTGTGAAGTAACATCAATTACATAGGCCGTACTTCCCAACGTCACAGTAGAAGCTTTTGTCCCATCCGCACCACCTTTTGCCGCAGCAGTGGAGCTAACGATCGCTATCTCTTGATCTTTTCTACCACCATAGTGGATAGTAAAAGTAGTAGTGCCATCCCCTTTAAAGACTTTCATTCCATTAAATTCAGTATCGCTAAAGATTTTACCAATAGCATCTACAAGTTTGTTGATATCTTGCTGCAATGCTTTTTGTGAATCGGAGTCAACAGTGTTGGCCGCTTGAATAGTTTTTGCTTTCACATCGTTCAAAATATTGTATACTTCGCCAAGACTTCCTTGAGCGATTTGAGCGATACTTACGCCATCTTGTGCGTTTCTTGTACCCTGATTGAGAGATGTAGCATATGTTTTGAGCTGGTCGGCGATAAAGAGTCCCGCCGCATCATCAGCCGCTCGGTTGATTCTATGACCTGTAGCCAATCTTTCTAAGTTTTTGTTAAGATTATGCTCTGTTTTGAGCAAGTTTGCGTGTGTGAAATCACTTTGGAAGTTATAGTTTACTTTAAGTGCCATCTTTTTCCTCCTATATTTTTTTTACATCAATAGTATCGGAGATAATCAATCTTTTTTTAGCTTTTTTACAAATTTTTGTACCTCTTTTTCAAACCCAAGATGTTCCAAAGCTTGGATGAGCATATCGGCCGCGGCTCTATCAGGGAGATTAAGCACCACTTTTTTAAGATATTGCACGGCTTGTAGGTACTCTTTTTGTCTAAAATAGTACTCTCCCAACACCTTGTTGGCCAAAAGATGATCCGCATTTGTTTGCACTATCTTTTTAGCAAGCGGGAGAGCTTGAGCAAAACGGGTAGTAAAATAGGATTTAAGGGCAAAGGCTTGCACCCATTGGTTATTTGGAAAACGAAGAAGAAGTTTTTTTATACATTTTTCATATTTTGCAAAATCATACTTTTTTACGAGTTCACAAACCAATATACCTAGAGTTGAAGAGCGCTCTTTCTTCCACTCCTTTTGGAGCCACTCTATATCCCCTTTATCATACAGCTCTAGCGCCTCATGTTCAATAAAAGCGTAGATATTTTCTACATTATCGACTACTTGCGTATCTTGGATCTTATTCATCTTATCGTTCAATATGCAAGCCTGTACAAAACTCGATTTTGCCGCTTCCTTATCCAAATCCTTTTCAATAAGCGTTTTGCAGTAAAACAGATCTGCGTTTAAAAAATTCTCTTTAATAGCGATATTAAGATACTCCAAAGCCTCTTTTTTCTTATTTTGTTTCATCAAGAGCCGGGCAATATAAAAAAATGGATAATAGATGAAAAAACGCAACTCTCCATTTTTAGAAAACTCCTCTTTTACTTTTAAAAATTCTTGGATATAGTACTGCGACTCTTTAAAAAACTTCTTGTCCACATCCGCTAAGATGCTAAGAGTTTGCAACATATAAAAGAGCTTTACAAGATACTCCTTTGGATCTTTATCTTTTGCGGCCGCTAGATCCTTTTGGATAAGCTCTTTATTACGAAAAGCCTTTTGGATCTGAATCTCTCTATCTTGATATCCGTAATGGTTGATGTAAACGGGCAAAAGTATGGAGCGTTTTGCGTTTAACTGCTCGTGAATATTGCCTTTCCAATAAATATCGGCTCTATTTTTATGAATAAAGGCTTGGGAAGATATACCAGAGATCATCCCAAAATCGGAGAAATTTTTTACAAAAATTGTTATAGAATCAACAGAGGGATCTTTATTTATCAAGCGTAGTGAGTCGAGAAATTTTTCAAACTCCTTATCCTCTAGCTCAAAATCGGCGTCAAAATGCCATATCCAATCGCCGCTACATTTACTAATGGCGTAATTTCTCGCATCGGCAAAACCTTGCCACTCTTTTTCGTAGACGCTACAGCCAAATTCTTTGGCTATCTCTTTGGATCTATCTGTAGAGCCGGTATCTACAACTATAACCTCATCAAATTTTCCTTGAATACTTTTTAAAAGACGAGGGAGATTCTCCTCCTCATTTTTCATAATGAGCGCAGCGGATATTTTCACTTCAACTCTCCCCAAAATCTACTTTTATCCTTCTCATAGGGATTAAGCGACTCTGTGAGTCTTTGGGTAATCTTTTGTATCTCACTTTCACTAAAGCCTATCTTTTGCATCAATTGAGCAGATTCCAAACTCAACGGATTGCAAATAAAAGAGCTTCTCGCATGCTTTTGGACCGCCTTTTCATCCTCTTTTACATGGGCCATCACATAGTGATAGAGCCAAGAACTGGGCAGTAGCGTTTCAATAGGCTCAATAAATTGTCTAAGCCGCTCTACTCTTTTTTTCTCTATGAGCGTCACACATTTTTTTCGCAAAGAGTCATAGGTTTGGATGAGCTTCGCAAAGGTCTCTTGTTTCTTATCCACCTCTTTTAAAAGCTTCTTGGCATATTCGCTCTTATCAGCCAACAACGCTATAAACAGGGCCTTGCTTTTGTCTCTCTTAGCAAGATCATAGTAATATAAGGCATTACAATAATCTTGCAAATTTTTTAGATACTCCCCAATCTCTGCAAAGGCATACTCCAAAGAGGGCATGTAATCAAAAACCTCAAAAAGGATATCTTTTTGCAAACTCTTACGTACGATCTTTGACTCATAGGAAGTATCCACGTCTACTACGCTGCCTGCGGAGATATTATTCTCATGGACACGATAGTAACAGCTTACCCCATTATATTTTTTTATGGAAGCTTTCAATACTACTCTAGACCAAAACTCATAATCTTGGGCTCTTAAAAACTCTTCGTCATACTTACCAAATCTCTCGTATAACTCTTTTTTGACCATCGTTCCAGGATTTGGCAACGGACACCCACCAGTCAAAAGAATATTGAGCAGCGTTTTGTTGTTTTGATAAAAATCTTGAGGATCCACTATCATCTCATCGCTTTGGAGCCTTTTCAAAGCACCATAAAAAATCTGCGTATCAGAGTACTCTTGTAAAAGTTTTATATACTCATCCACAATATCCTCTGGCAAAACATCGTCATCATCAAGCCAAAGAAGAAACTCCCCGCTAGCTTCGTCGATACATCTGTTGCGAGTATAGGGACGGCCTTTATTGGCTTCATTGCGAAAATAGCGTATACGCGAATCCTCAAAACTTTTTACAAACTCTTGCGTCCCATCCGAGGAGCCGTCATCGACGACGATAATCTCTAAATTTTCATACTTTTGATCCAAAGCACTCTGAAGAGCCTGGGCTACATACTCTTTTCTGTTGTATGTAGGGATACAAATAGAGATTTTGGGACTATAGCGCAACTGCACGGGACGCACAATGGCCGTACCTTTTTGAGTCTGTACAAAATCCTCACACAAGGGCCTAAACTCTTGTTTCCATCTTTGGACGATGGCTTGCTCCTCCTCTCTAGCCGCATCGTCAAGTACAAGAACCCAATCATTTGAAAGCCTCTCTCGCATAATGGGCAATACGGGATAACGGGCCAAAGATTGGGTATTCATTGGAGGGCCGTCCACACTTAATAGATCGATCCGATTTTGTCCAAGGAGCTCAAAAAGCTGTGCAGTTTTATACCACAACCAAACCTCTTCACCAAGAAGATATTTTTGCAAAGGGGCATAGAGAAGGTGCACACTGCTGTGAAGATCGTGCAGCTCTAACGCATAACGGCTCTTTTGCATATATTCTATATCGTGATCTAAAGAGATAAAAAGAGCCTTGGGAGCATATTTTTTTAACAAATAGGCTATTAAAATGGTAGAGACTCCTGAACCCATCTCTAGGATAACGGGCGCTTTTTTCCTCCTTAAAAGGGCCAATATCTCTTGGTACAAAATTTTGATAAAATCGGCCGAAGCAGCCCATCCGCCCAGTCTTGGCAGAGGATAGTGAAGATCAATAAGATGAAGAATTTGCTCCATATCCTCTATTTGCTGTATCTCTTGCATCAAACCTACTCCAATTTGTTTTAATTTTAGCTACAATAATATCAAAAAGCTCGTAAAGGTCCCATATGAAGCAGTGCAGCGTATGTATCATCGGAGAGGATGTCCCTCAAAGCCTTTTGGATTCCTTGTACCAAAACAAGGAGTATGTACGAGAAATTTTTACCACTACTCCTGTAAAAAACGCCACCGCCCTGAGCATACCCTCAGCCAATCTGGCCGATCAATATAATCAAATGATTGATAAAGCCTCTAGCGACTATGTTCTTTTCCTTTCTCCTCACAACCAACTAGAAGAAGAAACACTCGAAGAGTTTGCCCAAATCGCACAAGAGTATCCCGATGCAGATATTATCTATCCCAACGAAATTTTAAAAATAGGCGTGGAAGAAGAGGCAAAAAATTATAGCGATTGGTACCAAAAAGAGCTCTTTTTGCTTCCATCCTTGGCAATAGAGGACTATCTTCCTCAATGGGGTGTACTCATCAAAAAAGAGAGCGTACAAAAATTGGGAGGATTTGAGCCTCAATATAATGAGCATAGCTGGTACGCTTTTATCTATAAAAATCTTCCAAATCTTCGTTTAAAACTCTCTGATCTTAGCTTTGTAGAGTACTTTGTGCACCAAAGCTTCATCGATACAAGTTATCGCTCCCTTTTGGTTCGAGAGATCGTCTCAATCTATCCGCTCCAAAAAATTTTTACCTCTTTAAATTGGGAAAAAGAGGCTATAGCCCTAGCCACTGCCAATACTTTAATAGGAGATAGATTGGCTGCTTACTACGACTATTTTAACGCCGCAAAATATTATAGAAATGCACTTCTTGCCTTTCACAATCAAGAAAGTCTTAAAAAACTCCTTGAAGCCTACTATCAGATGGGACTTTTTGAAGAGATGGAAAATCTCTTACAAACCCAAGAGCCTCTACAAGATATTTATGAACAATACAGCGATAAAATACAAAAGACTCGTGATCTAATCCAAGAGATGGAAAAAGCCGTTCAAGAGGGCAAAGCGGCTCAACTCCTCTTGGCTTCCGAAGATATCGCCCAATTTTATCAAGGAGCCCCCTTGTATAACATCCTTGGAGTGATTTATCACATCAAAAAAGATCTACAAACTGCTTATAAATTTTTCTACAAAGCGGTGACCATGAATCCCTTGGATAATGATATAATACATAATCTAGTAAATACAGCTAAAGAGCTCCACAAAGAAGAGGAAGTAATCGGTTTAATAACACGGCTAACTAAAGAGGTATGATGCAAGAAAATATTTCCAAATTTGACACATTCAAACTGGCCACCCAATATTGGCAAGGAGACAGCACCACCACCACACTTATTATTCTTCTTTTTTTCTTGGCTCTAGCCATCTTTTTCATAGCCGGTTTCTTACTGCAAAAACAGCTAAGGATCAAATCTCTTCGCCAATATTTTGAAACATTTGCCAAAGAAAAAGGCCTGAGTCAAGAAGAGATCGAGATTTTATGGCGCTACTCTCAAAAAATGGAACGAGACCCTATGCTCGTGCTCGAATTCAAAGCCCCTTTTGAAAAAGTCATAGACCTCTATATGCATACCGACCCACATCCCAACGAAGAGCTGGTACGCCATATGAGAAAAAAATTGGGTTTTGATACCCAAAGCCCCTATATTCCTCTTATCACCACAAAAGATATAGAAATTTTTCAAAACGCTCGTATGATATTTTCTAACAACAAAGCGATTAATATTGCCCTTTATGACAAAGATGAGCGCTACATGTACTGGGTAGTGGTAGAGGGCAATCTCCCCTCCTCCACTTCTCCTGGTGAAATAGTCAAAATCATCTTTATAAGACAAGATGACGGCATCTACTCTTTTGAGCAGCCAATAGCTGATATCTTGTACGAAGATGGTAAAACAATTTTAAAAATTCCCCATACTTTTGATCTTAACCGCATTCAACGCCGTGAATATCCACGCATCAAGATCGATCTTCCCGCTTATCTCTTTTTCAAAACACCCGAAGGACTCGTAACCCTCGAGGGCAAACTGGTAGACTTGGGGGCGGGCGGAGCGAAAATATGCATCTATAAAGAGCTCAAACTCTTAAGAAAACTCAAATATGGAGATCAAGTACTCCTCTCTTTCTCTTTGGATGGGAAAAATCAAATAGAGCTTGAAGCCAAGGTATTAGAGCGAGACATCAAAACCAATTCGGTCTGTTTGCGTACCCTTTTTGATCATGTTGAGGAGAATATAAAAGATCAGATTTTAGAATTTGTACAAAAAGAACAGCTCAAAATGGCTCAAGTCCAAAGAAAACAATGAGAATAAAGAGTCTAAAACTTTTTATCAAACAAAAAAAGATCGAGATCGAACAGCTCTCTGCCGATATGGCTCCTTTACAAGAGCGTATGCAAAAGCTCGAGCAAGAGCTACAAGAAAATGAAAAAAAGATCCAAGCTTTGCAAGAACAGCCCGTCCAACAACTTTTTGATCTTACCCTTATGCACAACCATATCGCCGACCTACAGGCTCAAAACGAGAAGATCAAAGCTAAAATACAAAAACTGCACGAGGAGATCTTTGCATATAAAAAAAGACTCGCCGAACTCTTTGGACAAAAGAAAGGATTGGAAAAACTTCTACAACGCATCAAAGAAGAGCAAAGAAAAAAAGCACATCAAGAGGAGAACAGATTAGCCGATGAAAACTATCTTCGTAAAATTCATACTCCTTAGTAACGCTCTTGTACTTTTTGGCGATGCCCAACTGCACGAAATCCAAAAAGAACTCAAAAAGCTCGCAACTCTTCGCCAAAAGATCCAAAACGAAATCGCTAAAAATAAAAAGCTTTTAGCTAAAATAGAGCAAGAAAAAAAGGATCTTAAAGATCTGAACGCCTCTATTAATAAACAGATCAAACAGATACGAAGCGAACGCTTTAAAAAATTGGCCAAAGATTTTGAAAATATGGATCCAGAGTATGCTGGAGAGAAACTATCCAAGATAAATGATCCCAAAATAGCCGCATACATCTTATACAATATGAACCCTAGAAAAGCGGGTGAAGCCCTCAACTATGTTGATCCTGTTATGGTCAGCCGTATTACGACTATTCTAACAAAGCTTAAGAAAAATGGCAAAAATTAACTGGCTTAAGCCACTTTTTTTTCTCACGGCTTTTGTGGTTTTTTCTACGCTAATAGGGTGGTACTTTCATATAGACAAACACCAGCGTATTCGTATATATCTAGCGCAAAATATTACAAAACTCCAATCAGAATTTCGAGCCACCAAGCATACCTATGATAAGCTCTCCAGTTTTTTCCATGATGAATTGTCACAAGATTCCACTTTTTTAAATATTTTGGCCAAAACTATCGAAGATCCAAGATATCAAAAAGCACTCTATCGCTATTTATCTCCCAAATTTTCCATCCTAAAACGCTACTCCATCAATTACTTAAGTATCTATACCCCAAGCGGGAAAATAGTGCTCAATATGCATAAACCGACTAAAAAAGAGAATCGCCTCAAGCCTGTCCTCTTTAGCAAACCAAAAATCAACGAACTTTTAATGGAGTATAAAAAACCTTTATATTATCAAGGAGTGCTGCTTGCGTTTTTACAAACGGCTATTTCGTATAATCTCCTCAAAGAAGAACTTCGGCGACTTTTTAAGGGCTATTACGAATATATTGTCAAAAGCTCTCTCATTGGCAAAAGTATCTTTAGTTACGGCAACCACCTCTTTGTCCAAAGCGACCTTAATCCAAACTACTTTTACGAAGAGAACACCATTGGGCACAACGCAAATATCAAAGAGGAACTCATCCACGCTCTTAATCTCTCTATCAAAGAGAAAATAGCCAAACAACTCCAAAAAGGAAACAGCTTCGCCATCGTCACCAAAATGAACGGTACATACTATACCATTACTTTTTTGGCCATAAAAAAGAAAAGTACTATTGGATATCTTATCTCCTACAAACAAGATCCCACTATCGCTACTTTCGACGCTATTTTTTGGCAAAATTTGATACTAGGTAACATCCTCTTGGCCATTGCCCTTTTATTCATCTACTATGTGTTTGAAACAAAAAACAGATTTGAAAAGATGGCCGTTACCGATAAACTCACCGGACTCTATAACCGCTATAAATTCTATCAAGTAGCCAATCAAGAATTAGCCAGAGCCAAACGCCACAACAGACCCCTCTCGCTTATTCTTCTTGATATCGACCAGTTTAAAAAAATTAACGATAGCCATGGACACGATATTGGAGACTATGTACTCAAACGGATCGCCAATCTCCTTAAAAATAACCTAAGAAAATATGATCTGATCTTTCGATGGGGAGGCGAAGAGTTTCTTATCCTTGCACCCGAGACCGATGCTAAAGGGGCTATGCGTCTGGCCGAGAAGATACGCAAACTCATAGCCTCCCAAAATTTTGAAAGAGCCGGAAATGTAAGGGTAAGCCTAGGCATAACGGAGCTCACCCCTCAAGATAAAGAGATCGACGCTCTTATTAAACGAGCCGATACCGCTTTATATATCTCTAAGAAAGAGGGAAGAAACAGAGCCACTCTCTCCCTTTAACTCTTTTTTTGATAGATTTTGGCAAAAATTCTCGCAATAGCTTGATAAAGATTCTCAGGAATATAGTCGCCAATTTCGCAAGCTTGATACAAAGCTCTGGCCAAAGGTGGATTCTCCTCGATGGGTACGCCATGCTTTTTGGCCTCCTCCTTGATCCGCAACGCCACCCGATCCACACCTTTAGCCACCACCTTTGGAGCGTGCATCTTTCCTTTTTCATATTTGAGCGCTACGGCAAAATGCTCTGGGTTGGTAATCACCACATCGGCTTTGGCTACTTCGGCCATCATACGAGTAAGACTCATCTCTCGCATCTTTTTGCGAATAGCGGACTTGATTTGCGGATTCCCCTCATAGAGTTTATGCTCTTCCTTGATCTCTTGTTTGCTCATTTTGATACTCTCTTCAAATTCATATCTACGAAAAATAAAATCTATTATCGCCACGGGAATGGAGAGCAGAGCAAATCCTAAGATCATAATCAAAGAGTACTTGATGAGAATAGCCGCATCATCGCCTATAGAGGTCGTAGCAAACCGAAACACATCTTTAAGCAAATAGGTTACCAGATAGTATGAGACCACCATCGCTACGATAAGTTTTAAAAGATTTTTAAAAAGCTCAAACAAGGTTTTTAGAGAAAACATACGCTTAATACCGGGTAAAGGGTTGAGCTTGCTCAGCTTTGGCATTAACGGCTTAAAAGTGATATGAAATCCAACTTGTATGACATTTGCCGCTATCCCCACCACGAGTAAAACCATAAAAACTGGCCCGATCAAAAGAGCTAAATTTTTGATGAACTCTAGATAAACCCCGTGATTTTTCTCTGGTAAGAAATGGAAAGGATCAGAAAAATAGGCTATAAAAATCTCATAAAGCTTGCGAAAGACAAAAGGAATATAAAAAATAAATGTCAAAAAAACAGCTACAAGGGAGAAACTAATAGCAATATCTTGACTCTTGGCCACCTGCCCTTCTTCACGCGCCTTTTTACGACGATGGGGGGTGGCCTTTTCTGTTTTATCTGGCTCTTTTGCCATTAATGTCCTAAATGTTTGATAAGAGAACTATAATTATACGATATCTCCTCAAGCAACGAAATCCCAGCATAAACCACCACGGAAATTCCAAAAGCCAAAGAGGCAAGCCCTACAAATATTTGCAAAGGAAGCCCTACGATAAAGACATTGATTTGAGGAATAAGACGATTGATAAGAGCAAGAGCTAAATTAATGATATACAGGATCAAAGCAAAAGGAAAGGCGAGTTTAAAAGCGTAGGTAAACATAATGGCGCTTTGTTCTATGATATAGCGCCAAATACCTTGATCTATGACGGGTAAGGCAATAGGGATATCCACAAAACTTTTGGCTATCAAAGACAAAAAATATTCGTATGCCCCGCTCACAAAAAATAGAGCGTAAAAAAGAAAAATAAAAAATTTACTCAATACGGAGACTTGACCATATGTTGGATCAAAGATATTAACTACGGTTATCCCCATAAAATAGCTAATAATCTCAGCAGCATAACTAAAAGCGGATATAAAAAAATTGATCAAAAGTCCAAAGGCAAACCCTAGTAAAAGCTCTTTACCTATCAAAAGTAAGAGTGAAAACAAAGAGAAATGATCGATATCCGTTTGGAGTTGGAGATTGAGATTTTTGATAAAAAAAAAGGCCAAAGAGAGAATCACAAAAATCTTGACAATGGTAGGAACCATCGTGGTGTTTAAAAAGGGGAAAGCGAATAAAAAGGCGATTAAACGACTAAAAACGAGTGCAAGCAGTATCGCATCGTAGGGCGTAAAGAGGGGAGTCATCTAAAAAGAGTATGAATAGAAAGGAAAATAGAGTGAAAATAATCCATCAGCGTTACGAACATCCAAGAGCCAAATACGATCAACGCCCCCACTGTCGCTACGATCTTTGGAATAAATGTCAGCGTCATCTCTTGAATCTGAGTGGCTGCTTGGAATATGCTCACAAGCATCCCTACGCCAAAGGCGGTCAGTAAAATAGGTGCCCCCACAATCAAAGAGATTTTGAGCATCTGCTCGGTGAGCGTAATCACTTGATCTAAATTCATCGATAACTCTCCACTAAAGATTTAATCAACAATTCCCACCCGTCAGAAAGAATAAACAAAATAAGCTTAAAAGGCAAAGAGATCATCATCGGCGGTATCATCATCATACCCATCGACATCAAGATACTCGCAACAAGCATATCAATCACTAAAAAGGGCAAAAAGATAACAAAAACCACCTCAAAAGCGATTTTGATCTCACTGACCAAAAAAGCGGGCAGTAAAGTCACCAAACTTAAATCTTCATAGCTGGCGGGCTTTTGACCGGAGATATCTAAAAAAAGTTTGATATCCTTTTTTTGGGTATTGTGTACAAGAAACTTTTTGATAGGTTTAATAGCCCTTTGTATCGCCTCTTGATCTGATATCTGCTTATGCATATAAGGAGTGATCGCTTGATGATCAATCTCAATGAAGACGGGCTTCATAATAAAAAAGGTCAAAAAGAGCGATAAAGCGATAATAACCTGATTTGGCGGCGATTGGGGAATACCCAAAGCGTGTCGCAATAAAGAGAGGATAATAACGATCCTCGTAAAAGAGGTGGCGGTAATAAGAATGGCCGGAGCAAGGCTAAGAATAGTGATAAGAAAAAGAATTTTTAAAGAAATATCAAGATTTTTGAGCTGATCGATAGCAGCGTCAAGTCCCGTAGCCGCCATTGCGGGAAGAATGAGTAAAAAAAGAGGCAGCAGTTTTTTAGCCATCCTCTTCCCACTCTTTTAAGACTTTAATCCCACTCTCGTCACAGGCAAAAAGCATCAAAACGCCTTTAACCTTAGCCAAACAGATAGAACGATTCTTTCCGAGTATTTTTGTCTCTAAAATCTGAATATCTTTACCGCCAAGGGATAAATTTTTATTAAGACGATTAAGATAATAGTACAGGGCATACATCATCACTATCAAAATAGAAAATGAGGCAATAAATTTGATAAGCTCAAAACTACTTAACAAGATCGACGATCCTCACCCCATACTTTTCATTTGCTATGACCATCTCACCAATAGCAAAAGGTCTATCATTGAGCATAACATTCACATACTCTTCAACATTCTTATCCAATTCAATAATATCCCCCTCTTGCAAAGAGAGAATCTCAATAAGCATCTTCTCCACGCTGCCCACTTGTACATTAAAGCGCACTTTCACATCTTTTAAAAACTCTACTTGAGGATTGACAGGATTTTCCATAACCATAAATTTTAAGCTGTTTGTATTACAAAATCGGTAAAATAGACATTTTTAACCCCACCAATAGGTAAAATAGCGTTTACCCGCTTTAAAATCTCCTCTTTAAGCTCCTCTATCCCCTCGGGAGTGCGCAAATCATTAGAGGATTTGGTAAAAAGAAGCGTGGTAATAGCATCTTTGACTTGAGGAAGACGCTTTTCCAATTCTGCCTTGATCTTTTCATCCTGCACATCTAAAACGATGGTAACTTTGAGGTAGCGGTCGGCATCTTTATCTTGAAGATTAACGATAAAAGTCCCCACCTCAAACTGTACGCCTACATCTTCTACATTTTTTATCTCATCCACAATCTTTTCGGCTTTTTTATCTTTTTCTTGCTCCTTTTGCTTATCCAAAACCAAAAATTTGTAGGCTGCAGCACCGCCGCCAAGCAGTAGCAGCACGAGAACCAAGAGAATAATTAGCTTCTTTTTACCGCCTTTTTGCTGCTCCTGCTCTTTCGTCTCCTCAGCCATTTACCACCTTTTTGTTATCGCTTGATATCCATTGTCGTTTGAAGCACTTGATCACTCGTAGTAATCGTTTTGGCACTGGCTTGATAGGCCCGTTGAGCAGTAATAAGGTTAATAAATTCTTGGGAAACATCCACATTGCTCATCTCCAACATTCCACTGCGCACTTTGCTAATAACACCGCCAGGGACAATAATCGGAGTAAAGGTTTGCTGATTTGGCAAATAGAGGTTATCCCCTTTTCGCACGAGAGTCTCTTTATCTTTAAAAGTAGCTATGGCCAGTCTGGCAATATCTTTGACCTGTCCGTTGGTATACGAACCTTTGATAATGCCGTCCTCGCTTACGCTAATAGACATCAAATCGCCTTTTGCATATCCGTCTTGCTGTGAGTAAAAGATAAAATCAGAAGCCACCTCTTTAACATGAGCGTAATCTACGTTGATAGAGAGGTTACCAGCACCGTTTTGGAGGGTAAAGTTGAGCGTTTGGGTAGCATCAGAGGAAGTAAGCTCTCCATTTTGATCAAAAGTTAACTCTTTTGGACCTTGTTGGTTGTTGGCATCGTCATCAAGCACGGCGTATACTTTCCACGTATTGCTTGAGGATGTGGAATCGGAGTGGACAAAGTAAAAAGCCAAAGTATGGGAGTTGCCCAAACTATCATATACCGGCATCGCATTGACATAGTTGTAGGTAGAAGAGTCATCTTTGTTAAAAGGTGCTGTAATGACAGGAACGGTCGAATCAAGATTGGTCGGCTCTTCAAATTTTACCTTACTCGTCTTGTGAGGCTCCACCGAGCTTGGGATCGTGATATTTCTCATAGCGCCGGCCATATTGCCCTGATCATCTAGCATCCAGCCTTGTAATTTATAGCCGTTTTGGGTAATAATATCCCCATTTGAGTCTACACGAAAATTTCCATCACGAGTATAGTAATCAAGATTGGCTGAAGGGTTTTTGACCATAAAGAAGCCCTCGCCGTCCAATGCCAAATTTAAAGGATCGTTTGTATTTTTAAATGCCCCTTGACTAAAATCTTTGCTTGTCGAACCTACAAAAGTACCTGCGCCGATCTCTTTGTTTTTGGGTGTCCCTGAAGAGGAGAATGTGGTCAAAGAGCTTGATACAAGATCTTGGAAGTTTGCCCTTTCTTGTTTAAATCCAGTGGTGTTGACATTTGCGATATTATCTGAAATGATAGAAAGCCAATTCTTGTTAGCCCCAAGTCCCGCATTACCCGTATAAAATGATTGTAACATCGCTTATCCTCCTATTCTTTCTAAATCATTTAAAGATACTTTTCCTCGCTCATAGAGCACCCAAAGATCCCCTTTATCCCGTTCTATCCCCGTAACTTTAGCGGTAGACATCACCTCGCTTTCTACTTTTTCCTCGCCATTCTTAGCCACTACGCTCACTCGGTAATAACCATCTGGTACTTGATTATCCTCAAGCTTAAAGGTATATTTTTGGTTTGCGTGGAGATTGGTATACTCTTTTTGTGCCACGATATTGTCCTCTTTGTCAAAAAGATAGAGCGTAGCTTGTGCCGCATCCCTTTTGGGGATAAATTCCACTTCGCTCTTTCCTTCTTCCACTAAAGTCTCATCCCCTTTATAGAGCACTTTCTTATCAATTAGATTGGCCGTATTGAAAAAAAGCGTATTATTGTTGTCTAGCGACTTGACTGCATCCTCGAAATTCTTCATCACCTCAAGCTCTCTGAGCTTAACAGTATTATCGATAAATTTAGCGATATCTTGCGTCTCAAAAGGATCTTGAAACTGAAAAGAGGTCAAAAGAACTTTTAAAAACCCCTCCTGATCCATCTTGGAGTTATCGTAATTGGCATCATATACCTTGATGGAGTGCCCCGCCATACCCTGAATCGTATCGATGTTTTCCACAGCCATAATATACCTCTTAAATAGATAATGTTGTACATAGACAACCTCAACTTTAGCGACACTCTCATCGCCAACTTGTACGGACGCTTGCCAATCTTAGAAAGAGATTTTGGCTCTATCGGATACACCGATTGTAACGCAAACAAAGTAAATATCTCTTTAAACGCAACTCTAGCTCACTCTTGCACAACCTTTTTTAACTCCTGAAAACTTTGCTCCAAATCGACCCTTTGATCCATTGGCTGGCGTAGATAATTTTCTATGACCTCCTTATGAGCAATAGCTCTATCAATTTGAGGCGAGGCCCCTTTTTTGTATAAACCCATATTAATCATATCCTCAGCCTCCCTGTATGTGGCCATCATCGATATGAATTGAGACTGCATTCGCAAAATCTCCTCATCCACAAGTTGTGGAGTTAGACGGGAGATACTTTTTAAAGGATCTATGGCCGGAAAGATCCTTTTTTGGGCCATCTGTTTGGATAAAACGATATGTCCATCCAAAAAACCAACCGCGGCATCAGCCACCGGATCGCTAGAGATCTCATCACCCTCCACCAAAACAGTGTAGATACCGGTAATGCTTCCTTTTCCGCTAAAAGTGCCCGCTTGCTCTATGATTTTGGGCAAAAGGGAAAAGACAGATGGAGTATACCCTTTGGAGGTTGGCGGTTCGCCTATAGCTAAACCTATCTCTCTTTGAGCCATCGCCAATCTAGTTAAAGAATCCACCAAAAAAAGTACATCTTTCCCTCGATTGGAAAAATAGTTCGCTATGGCTATAGCCACAAACACAGCCCGCACTTTGGCCAAAGGTGTCTGATCGGAAGTTGCCGTAACTACCACCGATTTTTGAAGCGTCTCTTGAGTTAGATTGTCCTCTACAAACTCTCGCACTTCCCTGCCCCGCTCCCCGATCAAAGCGATGACGTTCACATCGCTTTGCGTATAACGCGATATCATCCCTAGCAGCGTACTCTTGCCCACACCCGCGCTGGCAAATATCCCTATCCTTTGCCCCTTGCCCATGGTAAGCAATCCGTTGATAGTACGCACTCCCACATCAAGCGGCTCGGTGATACGATCTCTTAGTAATGGATTAAGAGGGTCATTGCGAAGATAGTACTTATTGGAATAACGGATATAGGATTTGTTGAGGGGATTGCCAAAAGGATCGATAATGCATCCAAGTAGCTCCTCTCCCACCCCAATATTTACGGGCTCCAAAGAGGCCTCGATAAAACTGCCTACTTTGATACCTCTCGTATCGTCATACGCCATTAGCAAAGTCTTGCCATCTTTAAACCCTACCACCTCAGCTTCTAATCCATTTTCAAGATAGCACGAATCCCCGATAGAAACATTGGGCAAATAGGCCTCGATGATAGGTCCGCTTACTCCTACGATCCGGCCTTTGACGATAAATTTAGGTAAGTTTTTTAGTCTCTCTTTTAATTTCATCTTTTATCACATCTACTTTTTCTTTTATCTTATTTTCGATCTTAAAATCATGAAATTCTATGATAAACTCGTTGTTTTTGAGCTCTTCATTCTTTTTTACATCGATATTGACAAATTTTTTCTTAATATCCTCATATAACGAGCCGTTTACTTGTATATGAAGCGGCAAATATCCGCTAAAGTCTTCAAGCAATTTATCCAAAGCGCTTTTGACCGTAGGGGTATTTTTCTTATCGATAAACAAAAACTCCAGTATCTCTCCTATACTATCGACGACGATATCGGTAAATTTAGAAAGATAGTATGTATATTTTTGATCAAACTCTTTTTCAAAATTGACATAATTTTTCTTGAGCTCTTCTATCTCTTGTTGCTTTTGGAACGTCAACTCCTCACGTACCCGCTCAATCTCTTTTGCCATCTCTTTTTGAGCCTTTGCTGAAGCATCGGCAAAACCTTGCTCATAACTCTCTTTTGAAACTTTACTCAAAAGCTCATTGTAGTGATTTTCCAATTGGATGATCTTTTCTTGATAAAACTGCTCTAACTCTTGGAGTTTTTTATCTTTGACTTGATTTGGATCCTTTTGCTCCTCATCTTTTTTACCGATTTTACTGAGTGTGGAAAAATCGTCTAACTCCAGCTTCATTTGCCCTCTTCCTTAATCCATTTACTAATAAGCTCGGCCACAAGCTCGGGATGCTCTTGAGATATATGTAGTATTCTTTGATACACAGGCTCGCTTTCCAAAGAAAATTCAGGCTCTTTGGCATGCAAAGCTGAAGTTGCGGAGACTGCCTCTTCATATCCGGGATGTTCCGCTTGCAAAGCGGCAAGTCTTTGGGCCTCGAGCTGCTGCTGTTTGAGCTTTTTGTTGCGTAGGTACAAATAGCCCACCATCCCTACCAATGCCAATACAAGCCCGCCAATAGCGCCAAATAGCAAAACTTTTTGTTGATCTTGCCCTTGGCTCGGTGCAAGGGAGAGATTTTGTTGCGTAGTCTCAAAAGGCACGCTAATAACTGTAACCTTATCCCCTCTTTTTGGATCAAACCCAACTGCGCTTTTGATCAGTTCCTCATAGGCTTTAATCTCGGCTTGACTTCTTGGCACAAATTTCATCCGCACACTGCCGTTGGCATCTTTTGTTTTGATATATTTGCCGTCGATGAGCACGCCTACGGAGAGACGCTTTATTCTAAAGATATTTTGCTCTGTCTTGATCAAAGATTTTGTGACGTCATAGTTAGTCGTCACATCTTTTTTACTCTTATCCAACACTAAATTATTATTGGCGGTACGAATAGTAGCTGGGACATTTGTGGGCGTACCGGGCGCTCCTAAAGGTTTTTTATCATACCCCTTACTCTTTTCTTGAATTTTTCGCTCACTGACCACGGCGACTCGATCTGGATCATAGATCTCATCTTGTTTGGCCACTTTGGATGTCTCCACATCCACATTTGCCCGCACTACCACTTTTTGAGGACCTAAAGCACGCGCGAGCATCGATTGTACGCTTTTTTCGATATCTCGCTTGATCTTTTTTTTGATATCGACAATACTTTTTAGATCCTTTTGAGGCTCTTCCAATAAATCTGAGAGTACCCGACCCCTATTGTCCACGACTGTCACATTTTGCGGCTTGAGTTTGGGAACGGCATGGGAGACCAAGAAGATAATCGCCTTGACCTGCTCTTTAGTCAAATCTTTCCCCGGCCACAAGGAGACGATAACTGAAGCTTTCGCCTCATCCTCTTCTCTAGCAAAGATGGAGTCTTGAGGCAAGGCTATATTGACCTTGGCGTCTTTTATAGCATCGATACGCTTAATGGTTCGTGCCAGTTCCCCTTCGATAGCTCGGATATAATTGATATTCTCTTGAAAGTGGGTCGTCCCCATTTTAGGCTCATTAAAAAGCTCAAACCCTATATCGTTGGAGGAGGGAAGCCCCTTAGCCGCTAGTTTGAGTCTAACATCGTAAACCTTGTCTTTGGGTACTTCGATAATGGAGCCATCCCCTTCGATTTTATAGGGGATTTTCTCCTCTTGCAGCACTGAGAGAATCTTACCCGCATCATCGGGACTCAGATGAGTATAGAGTACAGCGTATCTGGTCTTAGAGACGTTTTGAAACAATAAAGCAGAAAGTAGCAATATAATAGCTAGTATTCCCAACCCCAAAAAGAGATTTTTCAAAAAATTTTGATCTTGAAAGGCGTTGGCAAATTTTTGTTTAAGCTGTTGAATATCCAATGAACCGCCCTATACTTGCATCCGCATAATCTCTTGATAGGCCTCTAAAGCCTTATTGCGTATCTCCGTAGCCAAACGTAACGAGATATCGGCTTTTTCTATCGTACTCATTAGCTCAACCATGTTTTGCGTCTTTCCCTCCATAAGCCGTTCTTGCGCTTTTGTGGAGGCGTGTAGATCATTATTGACATCTTGAATGAAATCCTCAAGCAGATTGGAAAACTGAGGATTGCTCTTTTGGGAGGGTGTTTGCTTTGGCAACTCTTCTAAAAGGGGAGAAAAGTTTTCTATTTTCATTGTACTCTTCCTTAAACTTTGATGATGTCAATACTTTTTAATAACATCTCTTTATGGGTATTAAACGCCGTCAAATTCGCTTCATAAGTTCTCGTAGCCGAAATCATATCCACCATCTCCCGCATAGGATCGACGTTTGGCATCTTTACATATCCCTTTTGATCGGCTAAAGGATTGGTAGGATCAAATTTTAGTTTGTAAGGAGCGTTATCTTGAACAACCTCTTTTATTGCTACTTTAGAAAGCGGCAAAGAATCTTGGTTATCCAAAATTTCCTCAAAAACCGGGATTTTTCTGCGATAGGGATTACCCGCATCGTCTACGCTATTAGCATTGGCCAAGTTGCTTGAGATAATATCCATACGATATTTTTGTACCGAAAGCCCCGTTTGGGCTACCTCTAGACCTTTAAAAAGCATATCTACCTCCCGTTGATGACGAGTTTTAGTTTGGAAAACTCTTTTTTAAGATTTTCACCCAAAGCTTTATACATAATAGTGCTCTCGGCCAATTTGGCCAACTCCTCCTCAATATCGACCTTATTATCATCATATCCTCGAATATTTGAGAGCGTTACTTCTTTGATACCTCCTGCAGCTGGCTCTGGATCGATATGCTTGGAATCCTCTTTTTTTAGTTCCAAATGCTCTTGAACTTTTCTTTCAAAAAGCAGATCTTTAGGAGCATATCCGGGAGTATCGGCATTGGCTATGTTACCCTCGATCACTTTGGTACGCTCTAGATAAAATGACGCCATATTAGTCAATGAATCAACTTTTTCCCACATCTACTCTTCCTTTAGGGTTTGCATCAGCTTCGCATCCTCCAAGGCATGTTTAGCCAAAAGATACCATCCATCTGTACACTTATTAGAACGCTGCAAGAGCTCTTGAGCGTACTTTATTTTACCAATTCTAATATAAGAAAGAGATAATACCCCGTTTAAAAAGCAATCGCTCTCAATCTGCTTAGCAATGGGACCCAATAGCTTTACCACATCCTCATAGCGCTCTTTTTGGATCAATTTTTTAGCAAAAAGCTGGACAAATTTATGAACGACAGGATCTTTTTCATACTCCTTAGCCAAAATGTTTCCTTGCTTTTCCAAAAAACTGGTGGCGTATCGCAGATCCGCAGAGGCGAGTATCCCAAAAATATTGGCATACAAATCCTTTTTATCACAACTATTTTGAACTTTTAAGTAGACATCTTTGCTACAAGAGAGTTCCCCGACAAAGCAGATAGCCGCTTGGAGTTTATAGTACTCGCAATCTTTGCGCCCTACTTTTTGAAGCGCTTGGATAGCTTTTTTGAAATGTTTGGCCTCATACAATGCTTTTGCGTAGTACAACCATAAATTATCCTCATTGTAGCGTTTAGTCAATCTCTTTAATAAAGCAAGGGAGAGTTTTTGCTTTTTGCATCTTTTGAGATCTTCTGCTACACGCAACAGCTCCTCTTTATCAAAAACCTTGAAGAAAAAATCAGGGTTTGCCTCATATAAAACGCATACTTTAGCTCCTTGGGTACGATCCTTGATATAAGGCCCCCACAAACGCCTAAAATATTCGACATGCTCATATTTTAAGGTGGTCGGACTAACCAAAGAGAGCTCCCAGGCCAAACGTTTTAAAAGCTTAGCTGAATCTAAATCAAACACCTCCATTCCAAAATTTGCCAAAGCAAAGAGACCAATATAGTTGGTACGATTTTTAACTAGAGTCGTAATAACGAATTTTTGCGTATCTTTCAAAAAATCGGCTTGTGGCATATACTTTTTTACATAGTAGCCAAGCTTTTTATCGATATGGATAAGATAGAGCAGCTTAAGCTTAGCCACCGTCGCGTATTGGCTTTTAGGATAGTTAGTAATAAGCTGAATATACGCAGCCGCAGCCGGTTTATACCGCTGCTCTAAAAATTTGATATCACCTATACGCAAAAGTACCTTTTGTAAAACCTCTTTATTTTTGACATAGCTCAAAATCCTACGAAAGAGCTGCTCGGCAAAATGTAAATCCCCCAGCCTATAGGCAGTCTCTGCTACCAAATAGTAGTAGTGAGGATTGTCTATAAGAAAACTTTCGTAATTTTTATATGTCCTTTTAAAATAGGGTAAGGCCTTGGCATACTCCTTTTTAGCAAAAAAGTACATCCCTTGCAAAAATTCAAACTCTTTTTTTTGCTCTTTACTTAAAGACTCAATACTCAAAATGAGCAGATATCTCGTAGCCATATCGAGTTTACGCAGCCATACAGAAGACCTCAGCAATCCCATTACGATTTTGAGCTTTTGAGACTTCTCTTTGGCTTTGGTGAGTGCAATCGTATAATTAGCCAAGGCTCGCTCATAAAATCCTAAATTTTCAAAAATATTGGCTTTGAGATAATAATATTGGGCGTCTTTTTGCCCTCCTTTGGCCAAATAGAGATTAAGATAGTTTTGGGCGGCCCATAAATACTTTTTATCGCCAAGCCGCTTACCGATATAGAGATATGTATTGGCCAACATAAACAAAGAAGAGAGATAATAAGGGGTGTTTGGGAATTTTGCCACATAGGCAAATTCGTCTAAAGCGTCATAATATGAGCCGATACGAAAATCTCGCAAGGCATTTTGGTATACCATAGAGATATATTTGAGCTCTTTGGAGAGATTGGCATCGATAGGTTTGGCCAAAAGCCAGCCGCACAGAAGAAAAAAAAGGAGTTTAGACCTTAACATCGATCACGCTTCTTGGGTGAGAAGATCTCCTCTTTTCTCTTGAGAGTATTTCAATACGCTTTTGCTTGTCTTTGAGCGTAACTTTATATTTATCAAATCCGCTTTGTTGCATCACTTCATCGATAAACTCCCCTAAATTCCCATCGTTATGAAAAGCCGCAGGTGAAAAAAAGGTGAGATTGAGCTGATTTGCGTTGAAATTAATATTAATTTGAGTATGATCAAGCCGTATTGTTAAGACCCGTTTTTGAAATTCCAAAAGCTGTCCCTCTGATTCTTGAGGCGTATGGGTGTGAGGCGTTTGGCCTTGATCTTGATACTGCTCAAAAGATTGACTACTTTGATTTTGATCTTGAAAATTTTGCAAAGTAGCGCTACCCTCTACCACTTTTTTAAAACTATCTTCCAAACCGCTTTGATGCACTGATATCTCTTTTGATGGAGAGACAACCTCTTTCAAAGGCCTATGATCCTCTCGTATGGATTGAGCGACCATCCCCTCGTTTATGATCCCTTTGCTCTTTGCCTCAACCCCGCTCTTTTGGCTCTTTGGCGACTTTTTGGATTGATGCGTAGAATATGCGCCCAAAGAGGCCTCGCCCCGACCCTTTGGACCTTTTGCCTCGAACATGTGGCTTTTATGAATGCCATGGGATCCCTCCAAAGGCCTTTGATCCTCTTGTATGGACCGAGCGGCTATCCCCTCGTTTATGATCCCTTTGCTCTTTGCCTCAACCCCGCTCTTTTGGCTCTTTGGCGACTTTTTGGATTGATGCGTAGAATATGCTCCCAAAGAAACCTCGCCCCGACCCTTTGGACCTTTTGCTTCTTGCACGCGGCTTTTATGAACGCCATGGGATCCCTCCAAAGGCCTTTGATCCTCCTGTATGGACCGAGCGGCTATCCCCTCGTTTATGATCCCTTTGCTCCTTGCCTCAACCCCACTCTTTTGGCTCTTTGGCGACTTTTTGGATTGATGCGTAGAATATGCGCCCAAAGAGGCCTCGCCCTTTGAGCTCTTTGTCTGTAGCGAGTCCCTTTGCGACACGAGTCTTTCCACCCTACTTTTTGTAATTTCTTGACCTTTTGCAATCTCTTTATTAGAGACAACCTGTTCCTTTTTTATATCTCTTTGAGCGCCAAAATAGAGTATAGATGATGAGCTTTGCTGGGATACTCCTTTTTCTTGTACACTCTTTTTCAAGAAATCATGGGACACAGAGGATGCTTTAGCCACAGGCTCTTTTTTTACCAATTTGGCTCTATTTTTAAAAATTGGCCTCATTGCAATAGCACTTTTTCTTATCTCTTCTGCTTCATTCTTCCTAACATTAGTTCCCGACATTGCTTGATACTCTTGAGACAAAAGATCTTTGAGCCGCCCACTTTTTTTGTCTACTTTTTGCTGATTTTCCTCCCTCGCAGGTAAGCGGATCTCTTGATGGGATAGAGGCGCTAAAACTACAGGTGTTTGTGTAAGAACGCTTTGGCTAGAGGATCTGTGAGGAGTAGATTTTTCTTGTTTATACAAAGAACTAGAAGTATAGGATTTGGATTTATGAAGCGGCTCTTTGTAAGAAGAGGAAATCTTTTCATCTGAGTACCAAGAACTTCTAGTCAAATCTTTTTTAAACTTTCGTTGTACAAGAGGCATTGGATTTTGCATATTGGTATTGATTTTTCTTTTTAGCGGAGCTTGAAGCTCTTTATTTTTATCAAAAGATTTGACCAAAAGTCGCTTTTGAGATGCCGTAACGGCTTTTGATGATCTAGTTTTCATATCCAAAGAGGTATGCTCATAAGTACTCAAAAAACTTTTATCATCAATCATAAAAGAGGAGTGCTCTAGACTCTTATCCAAAAGCATCGACTCATCTTGGGGCAAAATAGGCTGTTGTGTTTTACGAGCAGAGTGCGTAGAGGAGCTATGCTGCAACCTATCTAAAAGGGCGGTAAAATCTACTTTTGAGCTTACTGGGGTAGAGTTTTGTCCGGTAGCCAAATTTTTTTTATCAGAAAAGAGTAGTGCGAGTAAATTCATTGCTCCTCCAAATCTTTTAAAATAGCTTTAAGTTTTTTTACCGCTTGAGATTTTATTTGCGATACTCTGGATTGAGAAATTCCCAAAGCCGCAGCTATCTCTTTTGGTTCGCGCTCTTCAAAAAAGAACATCTGCAGCGTCTTTTGCTCTTTATCGTTTAATTTTTTCATCGCCTCCTTAATTAAATCCCCCATTTGGGAGGAGATAGCTTGATCTTCGGGACTCAAATCATCACTCACCATCACATCGATCAATTTGGGAGCACCCTCTTCAGGTCCCAAAGCTTTTTCCATACTGATCATTATAGCCAAATTAGACAGCGGGATATCTTTGCCTTCCTCTTTTTCCTTTTTGATCTTTTCACGCATACTCCTAGGCATGACATGCAAGCTTCGTAAATAATCAAGAATTTCGCCTCGTATCTTGATATAGGCATAAGTAGAAAACTGCGCTTTAGAATTATCGAACTTATCGATCGCTTTGATAAGACCAATAATGCCGGTGTTGACCAATTCATCAAACTCTATTCCCGCATCTTTTGGCAACTTAAAAAAGATTTTGGAAGCTACCTTTTTTACTAAAGCCGTATTATCTAAAATAATTTGCTGTTTTTGTTCGGAGGTTAAGGTCATGATGGTTTTTTCCCCATTACATCAAAAAGTTTACGCCAAAAATTTTCATCTTCGCCTTCTCCTAATTGTAACTCGTTTTTACAGATATTGGCAATATTGATACTATAGGGATCTTTGGGATAACGCATACAGATAAGCTCATTGTTTTTAACCGCACTACGAAGATTATTGGTATAGGGCAAAATTCCTATAAGCTCCAAATCTATCCCTAAAAATTTTTTGGCAGATACTTTTAGTTTGTTAAAGGTCAACTCCCCCTCTTCTTTATTTTTGCACATATTGACCACTATCTTAAAACTATCATATCCATAAATATTGTAAATGGACTTAATAAAAGCGTACGCATCCATCAAAGCTGTAGGCTCTGGAGTGGTAATGATATAGCCTTTATGGCTCGCTCGCAAAAAAGCCGCCACTTTTTGATTGATACCAGAACCTGTATCGATAACCACATAATCGTATTGGCTCGATATTCTCTCTAGTTCATTAATGATAGTAAGTACGGAGGAGTCTTCCATCTCAAAAATATCTTCTATACCTGAAAATCCTAGCAATGCATCAAATCCATAGGTGTGATGAATAATAGAGTCGATCGGCTCGCCATTAAAAAGATTTTTGATATTTTTAGAAGGATCGGCATTCAAAAAGAGGTGGACGTTGGCCAAACCGATATCAGCATCGATGAGCAAAATCTTCCTATCAAAAACATTGGCCATCACATAAGCAAAATTAACGGCGAAATTGGTCTTTCCTACCCCTCCTTTACCGCTTGCAATGGTAATAAATCTAGAATTCGTGGAGCCGCTTTTGGCCACTAACTCTCTTAATCCACTCGCTTGATCCATCATGAGTGCTCACCTAAGATATAGTTGGCCATCCTCTCTGGATTGAGGATACGAATATCTTCTGGGACCTTTTGCCCCGTACTAATAAAAGAGACCGGAATATCGGCTTTGATAGGAAGATTAAGCAGTATGCCCGGCTTGTAGGTCTCATCGATTTTGGTAAAAAATATAT
>JALWCE010000094.1 GCA_027036935.1 Nitratiruptor sp.
GTGCTCTACTCCACCATCTACTACCGCTCCAGCTGGAAATACAAAAACAGAGCCTATCGCTACTGTCTGCTCGATGCCGGCCACGCTCTGGGGGCTTTGGAGATCAGTGCGTTTTTGTACGACCACGCCTACCATATCCACTACGATTTCGATATCACTGCGCTCAATGAGCGTTTTGGTTTTAGCCAAAGGGAGAGCTTTGTGAGCAGTGCTATTGTAGGAGTACCCAAATCCACACAAGCGAGTGGGCTTCGGATGAGGTTGCCTTTTGTGGATGGGACAAGGAGTTTTGAGCCAAATCCCGTGATAGAAGCGGCGTTAAAAGATACAAGAGCCTTACACCATTGCCGTCCAAACTTTCGCTACCCCAAGATGCCCTTTGTCAAAGAGCGGCTGGATGAGGTGGTGGTGCAAAGGCGTTCCATCAGAGATTTTAAGGGCTATGCGATCAAAAAGGCCCAATTTGAGTTTGTGTTGGAGTTTATGCACCAGCCGATTCCCAGCGACTGCGACGAAGAGGTAAAAATCTGGTATGTGCTCAACAACGTAAAAGATACGCCCCAAGGCCTCTACAAGGATGGGCAGCTCATAAAAGAGGGAGATTTTCGAGCTAAGGCTGGGTATCTGTGCTTGGAGCAGGCCCTAGGAAGCCAGAGCGCCGTGACCTTTTTCCTCACAGGAAGCGGTCAAAACTATCGACCCATAATGCAAAAGGCTGGCCATATAGGGCATCGTTGCTATATTGCTAGCGAATACCAAAAGATCGGCTGCAGCGGGATAGGAGCCTTTTATGACCAGGAGGTGCAAGAGTTTTTGGGTACCGAAGATATGGTATTATATGCCTTAGCTATAGGAGTGTAGGAGGTTTGGATGCGGGTGTGGATCGCATTGATCGCAGCTATGGTATTTGTTTGGGCGGAGGGTAATAAGAGTGCTTATTTTAAGGTATTGATGGAGCATCAAAATCCTTATATTTTTGATAAAACTCAGCGTCTAGAGTTGCAAAAGGAGCGCCTCAGAGCGCAAACTACCCAAAAAGTGGCAGAGTTTGAGTATAAAAAAGCAGTGGATGTACAAAAAATCAAAAAGGAGCAGACCCAGATCCAAAGCCAAAGTGAGGTCAAAAAAGAGGAGGTAGCCATCACGCCTCAAAAGCAGATGGTAGAGGTAAAAAAGAGAATGCTATTGTACGCACTGCTTGGTTTTTTGGTTTTTTTGGTCGTGGGCTATCTCGCTTTTAAACGATACCACTCCTATAAAGAGAAGATTGAGCTAGAAAAAATGCGTCTGCAAGAGGCTTTACATGAAAAGGAGATGGCGATGCGAGAGAGGGAGCTTCAAGCTCAAATAGCGGGCAAGCTCATCGATGCGGTAGCAAGTGGCACTCTCTCCAAAGAACAGGAGGAGAAACTTTTGGGACTTGCTACGGGGAATAATCTTTTAGAGCATAAGAAGTAAGCGCCTCCTACACCCCCTTATGAGGGCTCAACTTGGGGGTTATTGGGAAAGCTTGGTAATCGCCTCGATGCCCTTAAGCCCTCCCATAGCTAAAGCGTAGCCAAGATTTTTATCTATCTGGGGTTCTCTTGGATTGATGCGAATGAGCGTGGCTTTTGGAAATTTGGCGGCAAGGCTTTCTCCTTCTAGTCGTACTGTTGGGATCGCAGTGCCGGCACCTATCTCTATGATGGCTAGATTTTTATTATGATTGGCTTTGAGCCATTTATTGTATCGACGTTCTTGTTGTATAGCCCGTTTAGGATTCCATCCCCAGTCATCAAACATCAAGATATTTGGCCTGGCCACCTGGCCGCAATGTCTGCAGTGGGGATAGCGTAAAGCCCGAAATCTTTCCATATCTACCTTTACATCCTCTGTATTTGGCCAAATATCATCGGTACAGTTGTGCAGGCATTGCAAATAGTGGATAGAGCCGTGTATTTCATAGATCCTCTCCTCTTCAAATCTGGCCTTTTGAAATTGCCCATCCACATTGGAAGTGAAGATAAAATAGTTATCATTTTTGCTTTTGGCCAGATCAAGTAAGATATGAAAACCTCTATGTGGGGTGGTGTTTCGATAAAGCTTTAGTCTATGGCCGTAAAAGGCCCAAGCGAGGGAGGGATCTTTTTCAAACCACTTTGGATTGGCCATCTGGCTAAAGGAGATTCCAAGCTTGGCAAGAGGAGGATAGGCTCTCCAAAAGCCCTCGTTGCCGCGAAAATCGGGTAGTCCGCTATCCACGCCCATCCCGGCCCCCGCAGTAATAAGGAGAGCTTCGCAATTTTTTACAACCTCTTGGATAGTGGCGAGCATTATCTTAAATCTCCCCTACTTCCTCTTCTACTTCACGCTCAGGTAACCAAAAAGCTATAAAAATAAGCAACGCTCCGTAAATGAAAATGAACCAGTCATGATTGACAAGTTGCGTGAGGGTTACTTTGCCAAAATTTGGCCCGATTATGGATTTGAGGTCGGGATAGAGGTAGGTAAACAAAGCCCCAGCCAAAAGTCCTCCGATAAGGCCGGTGAGAACGTCCATATTACCTTCGCTCACTGCTACGGGACCGGTACCCGGACAAAGGCCAAGTATAGCCATCCCGATGGCAAAGATCACTCCTCCTATCAAAATACCACCCAAGACGATTGGCTTGATATGGTAGTGGGCCCAGCCCATCTTGATCATGAAATAGAGCCCAATCGAAGCGATACCAATAGAAAAAAAGAGCATTTTGGGGACTTTGAAGCCATGCAGCATAGCAAAGCCGGCGATCTTATCAAAGGTATCTACCCTGCTCCACTGGATAATTACGCCAAAGAGGATACCTATAAAAAGGATTAGAGGGATCGAGCCGTGGTGCTGTTTGTGGATAAGATCAATGGTTTGGTTGAAAAATTCAACGATATTGAAATTCATAGGGGCTCCTTAGAGATTTTTGTAAAAGAGTCTACCGGTGAGGATGAGTACTACGATGACTATACCGCCAAATAAGAGACCGCTTACGGCCGTTTGGCTAGCGCCGCTTAAGAAATGCCCGCTGGTACATCCACCAGCCAGCCTTGCGCCAAAGACTACCATAAATCCGCCAATAAAACTCCAAATTAGACGAGAAGCGGGGGAGTTGTTTTTGTGCTTTTTCCATAAAGGGGGTAAGATACGAAATTTAAAAGTTTTGGTGATAAATACAGAAGTTAAAAAGCCACCAATAAGCACGCCGATCAAAAAAATCACCTCCCAGCTGCCGCTGTTTTTGATATGTTGGAAATATTCGCTGTTTTGCAGGCCAAAAAACCAAGCCCCCATATAGGCGATACCAGTAGAAGCACCGATAGGCCTATCGGCACCGATTGTTGAGAAAGTAAACCAGATAAGCACCGCAAGAGCGATGCCTCCTGGGATCCATCCGAGTCGTTTGGGAATATTCATAAGCCATCCTTATAGATTTTTTATTGAGTTATTATATTGTATTGGGAAGAATAAGTAAAATAAATGATGTTTAAGAAAACATCAAAGAACTTTTATAAAAAGTTTTTTGAAAACAGTTCAACTTTCTACTCGTTTAAGTAGAGGGGAAGGGAGAGATATCTTTTTGGCGGCCAGAGGAGACCGCCAAGAGATTATAATTCTAAAGCTTTACACGTTTGTAGTGTCAAAGCACCTTGTGCAAGCCCGTTATCTTTTTGATATTGATTGACTGCTCTTTGTGTCATAGGTCCATAAATGCCATCGATTGGCCCGTGATAATAGCCAAGTTTTTTGAGTTTTCGTTGTAAATTTCTAATAAGTGTGTGGGTAAGATTTGTTTTACAGATGACAGGTTCCCATTTATACTCTATATCCCGCACTTTAACCCGTCTTGTTACGTATCCATATTTTGGAGGGATTTTTTTGGTTACGACTTTTGCCGGTTCGAGAAGTTCTTTTACTTTTATAGTTTTATACACGGGAGGTATTTTGACAACTTTGGTGCCGGCTGGTTTGACAAGCACTCGTTTTTTTACCGTTTTATACACCGCTGGGATCTTTACCGTTTTTGTCACGGGGGGTTCAACCATCACTTTTTGACGTACAGTTTTATATTTGGCGGGTACTTTTACCAAACACATAATCTCGCCGGTGGATGGGTTGAATTTTTTGCTTAGAATATTATTGTTTGTACCCTCATAAAGGGCGCTTCCCCTTTTCCATACGGTATGTTCAGGTTCAATAAGCACTTTTTTTGTAACCCATTTATACTTTGCGGGACGCACGACAACTATCTTCTCAGTTTCTGGTTTGACCAGTACTCTTTCAGTTACCGTTTTGTATACGGGAGGAGTAGGAATAATCTTTTCGCCTCCTTCGCGTACGAGGATTTTCTTCTCTACCCAAGTATATTTTGGTGGAATGGTAACGACCCTCTCACCCCCTTCATCTATAACGACTCGTACTTTTTCTGTTTTGTATACTGGTGGGATGACTACGCGCCCATAACACATACCTGGTTCAGCTTCAGGCGGCAAAAGAGTCAAACCGCTTTTAGGCAGTTTGATGGTATTTTGCATCTTTTCACATCGTTGTGCTTCCTCTTGAGCTTTTTGAAGATCTTCTTGCAATTGGGCGAGCTTTTGCTCTTTTGCCGAGAGTAGTCGCTCTTTTTGTGCGAGGGCCTCTTGACGCTCTTTTGCCAACCTTGCACACTCTTGCACCGTAGAACACTCACCTAGATTAGTCCCATTGGCTTTTGTGACCGTTGCTTTGTTGGCACAGCCGCTTAGTAACATCAATGCAAATACGCTTGATAGCGCTGCTATTTTTGTAGCTTTCATAATAGACTCCTTGTATAAAATTTTTGGCTACAAAAATATGATAGCAGAAAATAGATGGAGATAAAATTAAAAATGGGAGATTTTATTGAGTTTTTTGAGGGCTATTACGATTGGTTTTGCCATTGGAAGTGCAAAGAAAGCATATTATCGATACAGTGACCGCAACCTAAAGTTGCGGTCCGGCTTGAGAGTAATCGAAGTTGCCGTAGCCTTCGTAGCGTTTGAAGTTTTCGATAAAAAGCTTGGCCAGATGTTTGAGCTGCTCGTCGTAAGCCTCTTTATCTTCCCAAGTATTTCTAGGATTGAGAATGGCACTATCTACCCCTTTGACGCTTTTGGGGATGGCTAGATTGAAGATGGGCAGAGTTTCAAACTCCGTTTCATTGATGGAGCCATCGAGGATGGCATTGATACAAGCTCTCGTAGCAGGTAGACTCATCCGTTTGCCTACGCCATACGGCCCACCGGTCCAGCCGGTATTGACTAAATAGACATTGACGCCATGCTCGTCGATCTTCTCTCCCAAAAGTTTGGCATAAACCGTAGGGTGCAAAGGTAAAAAAGCCTCGCCAAAGCAGGCGCTAAAGGTGGCTACCGGCTCGGTGATACCCCGCTCGGTTCCGGCCACTTTGGCGGTGTAGCCACTTAAGAAATAGTACATCGCCTGCTCTTTTGTGAGTTTGCTTACAGGCGGCAGCACGCCAAAGGCATCGGCGCTGAGGAATATGATGTTTTTGGGATGGGGACCTTGGAGATCCTCTTTGTGCTTGCATATGTGGTAGATGGGATAGCTCACTCTTGTGTTTTCCGTTTTGGAAGCATCCTCAAAATCGACTTCTCCGTTCTCTTTGACCACCACATTTTCAAGGAGTGCGTCCCGTTTGATAGCGTTGTAGATATCGGGCTCTTTTTCTTGATCTAGACCAATTACTTTGGCGTAGCATCCGCCCTCAAAGTTAAAGACCCCCTTATCATCCCATCCATGCTCGTCATCTCCGATAAGGCGTCTATTGGGATCGGCGCTGAGGGTAGTTTTGCCCGTACCGCTGAGGCCAAAAAAGAGTGCCACGTCATCTTTGTCGCCAATATTTGCAGAGCAGTGCATGCTAAGCTTACCCTCTAGCGGCAGCCAGTAGTTCATCATCGAAAAGATCCCCTTTTTGATCTCTCCTCCATACCAAGTACCGCCGATTATGGCGATGTTTTCTTCTATATTGAAGATGATGAAGACATCGGAATTGAGGCCATGCTCTTTGTACCGCTCATTTTTGAGGTTTGCGGCGACATAAAGGGTGAAGTCGGGATGAAAATTTTCAAGCTCCTCTTGGGTGGGGCGGATAAACATATTCTTTACAAAATGGGCTTGCCACGCGATTTCGGTGACTACTCGAATACCCTTTTTGCTCTCATCGCTGGCTCCTGCGAATGCATCCATTACATAAAGCTCTTTTTGGCTTAGATACTCTTTGGTCTTTTGGAAAAGCTCGTCAAAGATCTCTTTGGAGATTGGCTGGTTGATATCTCCCCATGCGATATACTGCTCGCTTGGCGGCTGCTTGACGAAGTATTTGTCTTTTGGACTTCTGCCCGTAAAGATTCCCGTATCAACTGCCACGGCTCCTAAACTCGTCTCTACGCCCTCTTGCTGCTCAAGCTCTTTTTGGTAGAGCGTTTCGTAGTCTGGGTTGTAATAGACCTTCTTGACATCTTTGATGCCAAGTTTGTCAAAATCGTTTATTTGCATTTTGACCTTCTTTGAGTGATTTTTGACGAACTCCCCAAAGGGGATTTTGGCTGTGCGACGATGACGGACATTGAGGCGTACGCCATCGATACCAAAGGTTGTCGCCCCAACCTTTGGTAATGAATGGGATAATTATACCAAAAAGAGTTTTACATGGGCTCTTTTGCCGTGAAACTTACGAAGAGTGGGTTTTGGCATATTCTGGGCTACAAAATATTCCGCAGTGACATTTGCCCTCTTTGGGGATTTCATACTCGATAGCCGGCTTGCAAGGACATATCCTATCGTCTGCACTTTTGAACTTTCCGTTTTCTTCTATTACCATAAAGCAGGGACAAAAGCGTTTGCCGTACATCAATTTATGACGGGCAAGTCCTGTAATGATTCCCTCGTTTATCTCTTCGTTGGGATTGTAGACCCAGCCAAACTGCTTGCACACCTTGTCGGTAAATTTTTTGGTCTTTTCTAGCTCTTCTAAAAATTCTGGACTACTCATATCAATTTCGCGTCTTTGGGCCATGGTTTCTCCTTGCTTGGTTTATCAATGATACCATTGCAACTTTGTGATAGGTTGAAATTTTTCTCACTCCACGCCTGATTTAGCGTTGATAAAGAGACAATTTTCCAGCTCCTCTTTAAAGATGTATCCGTGATTGACAAATCGGGTAATGATTTGCCGCTCGCCCCGTATAATAGGAGCTACCAAAATGCCGCCTTTGGCCAGCTGTTGAAAGATGGGGGCGGGTACTTTTTCTATGGCGGTGGAAAAGAGTATTCTATCATATGGAGCGTACTCTTTCCATCCAAGCAGCCCATCGGCATGGCGCACATGGACGTTAACGATACCAAGCTCTTTGAAACGCTGCTTGGCTTGATAGACGAGCCGCTCTATTCGCTCTACGCTAAAGACTCGGCGTACCAGCCGACTCAAAATAGCCGCTTGGTAGCCGCTGCCACATCCTATTTCCAATACACTATCGGCCTCCAAAGGGCGCAAATAATGAGTCATTTTGGCCACGGTCAAAGGAGAGCTGATCCATTGGCTACCGGCAATAGGCAAAGCGTCGAGTTTGTAGGCGTGGTGGCGAAATCCCAACGGGACGAAGAGCTCTCTAGGAATTGAAGCAAAAGCTTGGAAAATTTCAGGCTCTAAAGGAAAAACCTCGTTAATATTTTGGGCGAGGCGTTTACACTTTTGCGCTTCTAGATGTGAGATTCTCATAGCCCTACATCCATATAGCGGCGCATCTTTTTGATTTTTGTAAGATCCGCCTCTTTATCTAACAAAGCTCTTCTATCGTCCCGGTAGGCTTGGCCAAAAGGATCGATAAGGGCGCTGCTTTTGGCCATATCTTCATTTGCACTGTTTGCGGCTATCAAAAAGCATTGATGCATAAGTGCCAAGGCATCGCTGAGCTGCTCAAAGTGGCGCTTGCGAAGTTTGCCCCACATAGCCGGTAGCAAAATTACGTCCGCACCTCGAAGTTTTTGCCATATATCAATAAAGCGCAGTTCAAAACAGATGAGCAGCCCAATTTTTAGTCCCATCGCCTCAAAGAGTCGTACTTGTTCCATATCTCCGGGAGTGAAGTACTCGGTCTCACCCCCAAATTTGAAGAGCTTGACTTTTGGTTGCTCGTAAAGCACCCTTTCTTGATAGAGCACCTTGGCGATATTAAAAAACTTCTTTCCTCGCTTTTCGATCTGGGTATAGCAAATAAGACGCTCTTTTGAGAGGGGAAGGAGCTCTTCTAAGGCTCTTTGTCCAAATTGGGCGGCCTCTTCAAATCGATCGTAGGCAAAGCCTGTTAGGGCCACTTCTGGAGCTACGACGATATCGCCGCTTTTGGCAATATAGCTTTTAAGCCGCGCAAGGTTTTGGCCAAAATCTTGACCCGTTTT
>JALWCE010000095.1 GCA_027036935.1 Nitratiruptor sp.
CCCACTTCCCACTCTTTTCTACCAAGAAAAAAGCCCCATTGATCTGAAACTCTTTGGAAAGAAGATAGGATTTGAGCTCATCCACATATCCCGCCATCAAAGAGATGGCGAGTAGAAACGTCAGTACTATTTTTTTCATACTCTCATTATACCAAGAATTTCAAGATCTCCTCTTCGATCCGCTCTTTGGGTACGATCGTATCGTGTATAATGGGCTTGCCAAACAAAGCCTTGATAGATGGCGGGATGGAAGCGCCCGTGATCTTGGCCACCTCTTCAAGCGCTTCTTTGTCCCTTTTGCTCTCTCCCGTCAAGGCCCTTAGCACCGTGGGGGCGAACTTGGTCCACTCGGCTGTGGAGTAGGCGAGGGTTGGACGAGAAGAATCAAAGAGTTTAAGAGTGGTGGCGGTGTGGGGATCCATCAAGTAGCCTTTGTGCCGGGCATACTCTTTGATCACATTGGCCACCTCTTCGTCAGTAGAGAAATTGGCATCGAAGTCCGCTTGCAGACTCTTTAGCTCCTCAGGTGTGAGCTCGTAGTAGCCATTTTGATCCAGGCTCTCCATCAGCTCTTTTGTGCGTTTTGCTCCAAATTTGTCAAAAAGCACTCGCTCGACATTGGAGGATTTGAGGATATCCATCGCCGGCGATGTGGTCTTTTTGAGCTCTTTGTCTCGTAGGTCGTAGCGCCCCTTTTGGATTAGCTCGGTTAGGACATTGTTTTCGTTGGAGGCTATCTTGATCCTATCGATAGGCACTCCCATCTTTTTGGCGTAGTAGCCCCCAAGAGCGTTACCGAAGTTGCCGCTGGGGACGATGATATCGATGGACTCACCCATCTGCACTACCCCTCGTCGCACCAACTCCAAGTAGCTGTGGATATGGTAGATTATTTGGAAAATTATACGCCCGAAATTGACGGAGTTGGCGGCGCTCAGCTCGATACCGAGTTCTTGGAGCCTTTGGTTGAAGCGAGGAGAGGCCAGCAAGGACTTGAGCGCACTTTGGGCATCGTCAAAATCTCCAATGATACCGATCACTTTGAGATTTTGGCCATCTTCGGTCACCATTTGTAGCCGCTGCACGTCACTGGTCCCACCCTCGGGATAGAGGCAGGCCACCCGTACGTTGGGACGATTTTTGAAGCTCTCCAGCGTAGCCGGTCCCGTATCGCCACTCGTAGCCGCCAAGATCAGATACTCCTCGCCCCGCTTTTTGGCCAAGCTTGAGAGGATATAGCCAAAAGGCTGCAAGGCCATATCCTTGAAAGCTCTCGTAGGCCCGTGCCACAGCTCGCTTACATACAGATTTGGCTCTACATTCACTACCGGCACGGGATTGTTTGGATCGTCGAATCGGTCATACAGATCTACAGCCTCTTGGAGCAAAGTTGGCTCGATATCGATACCGAAGCGATCCAGCATCCCCAAAGCCAGCTCTTTATAGGAGTTCTGTAGATGTTCTTGCAAAAATTCCTCCCCAAGCCTTGGCAGCTCTTTTGGCACATAAAGCCCTCCAAAACTGGCACTCGGATGCAAAATCGCCTCGCTAAAGCGCACGGCTTTTGGGTGTTTGCCGTCGTTGCCTCTGGTTTCGATAAACTCCATCACCTCACCTTTTTTTGTCGTATTGTACCAAAATGCGATCCATCCACTCCAGATACTCCTGGCTCCCATCCTCGATTTTGATAGCGATGATCTCAGGCACCTCATAAGAGTGCAGCTCTTTGATACGCTCCTCCACCAGCTCCAAAGAGCGGGTCTTGATGAGCAGTAGCACCTCACTATCTTCTTGCAACCCCTCCCACTCGTAGATAGAAAAAATCTGTGGTACGATATTGACACAGGCCGCCAGTCGCTCCTTGACCAAAGTGTTGGCGATTTTTTTGGCCTCTTCAAGAGTAGCGCATGTAGAAAGTACCAGCTCCATATCAACCTCCCAGTACCTGCGTGCCGATCCCCTCGCTGGTGAAGATCTCAAGAAGCAAAGAGTGCTCCACCCGTCCATCGATAATATGAGCCTTTTCCACTCCTCCATCCACCGCCTCAAGACATGCATCCACTTTGGGGATCATCCCGCCGCTGATGGTGCCATCTTTTTTGAGCAGATCGATCTTTTCTCTGGTCAGAGTGGAGATGAGTTTGCCCTCTTTATCCAACACTCCGGGTGTATCGGTGAGGAAAATAATCTTTTTGGCTCCCAGAGCCGCCGCCACTTTGCTCGCACACAGATCGGCGTTGATATTGTAGCCCGGGTGTCCCAGCTGGTTGCTGGCGGCTATGGGAGCGATCACCGGGACAAACTGCTCCTCAAGCAGCCTATGCACCACCGCAGGATCGATATGATCGATCACTCCGGTGTAGCCAAACTTCTCGAAGTCCTTGGGTCTGGCGGTGATGAAGTGGGCGTCTTTACCGCTGATCCCGATCGCCTTGGCTCCGTGGTTGTTGAGCAAGCTTACGATCTCTTTGTTGATATCGCCACTGAGCACCATCTCCACGATCTCCATCACCTCGGCCGTCGTCACCCGCTGGCCGTCGATGAATTTGGTATCGATCTTGAGTCGG
>JALWCE010000096.1 GCA_027036935.1 Nitratiruptor sp.
CTATACCACTGGTGATGGTATCTGCCCCCTTGCCGCTGCCGTAGCTGTTTTTCCAGCCAAGACCCTGCTGTTCGATGGGGGCGGCTTCGGGCTCTGGTCCTAGGTATTTGCCAGGATCCGCTGCGCCGTGGCTCTTGCCGAATGTGTGACCGCCGGCGATGAGGGCGACACTCTCCTCGTCGTTCATCCCCATGCGTCCGAAGCTCATACGGATATCTCTGGCGGCCGCCAAAGCATCTGGGATCCCATCGGGGCCTTCAGGATTGACATAGATAAGACCCATCTGCACAGCGGCCAGAGGGTTTTTGAGCTGCATATCTTCGCGTCTGCGCTCGTCTGCTAGCCACTCTTGCTCAGGACCCCAGTAGACATCCTCTTCGCTCTCCCAGATATCCTCTCTGCCTCCCGCAAATCCTAGCGTCTTAAATCCCATCGATTCCAGTGCTACGTTGCCGGCTAGGATCATAAGATCGGCCCAGGAGATTTTGTTGCCGTACTTTTTTTTGATAGGCCAGAGCAGTCGTCTGGCTTTGTCCAGATTAGCGTTGTCCGGCCAGCTATTGAGCGGAGCGAAGCGCTGCGCTCCGCTCACGCCGCCGCCACGCCCATCCATCACCCGGTATGTCCCGGCGCTGTGCCACGCCATACGGATAAAGAAGGGGCCGTAGTGTCCCCAGTCGGCTGGCCACCACTCCTTGGAGGTGGTCATTACTTCGATGAGATCTTTTTTGAGCACTTCCATATCGAGGCTCTTGAAAGCCTCTTTGTAGTTAAAATCTTCATCTTGCGGGACGATAGGCCCCTTGTTTTGATGGAGGATTTTGAGACTCAGCCGCTTGGGCCACCACTTGGCCGTAATTTGGCCACCTTCGGTAAATTGTTCGAACATCTCTTTAGTAAATGGGCAGGCCATGATGAATCCTTTATAAAATTATTCAAAGGAAAAATATTTTCCTTAGCAATATTGTGGCATTAGCTTCCTTATAGAAAAATAAAATCATTAGATAATTTTTATTATTTGTAAAATTTAGGATTTATCAACATAAGTATTTCTTTAAATTCTGAATTATCTTTATTATTGTTTGACATTCTTTGGCGATTGAAGTATAAATAGACTAATGTAAGGGGGAAATTATGGAAAAAAGCGTACATTATGCTGATTTGCTTAAGCAAAAGGGGCTTAAGTCCACTCCGCAACGGATGGCGATGTTACGCATTATGGAAACCAAAGGTCATGCCGATATTGATGAGATTTATCAAGAGATTAAAAAGGATTTTGTATCTATATCGCTAGCTACTGTTTATAAAAATATCAATACATTACTTGATGAGGGAATTATTCAAGAGATTAAAGTCCCTCAAAAAAAGAGCAAGTTTGAAATCGCTAAGTATAAACATAGCCATTTTGTGTGTGAGAGGTGCGGCGAAGTATATGATGTGCAAAGACCTAAAAAACTTAATATAGAGTTGCCGGAGGGATTTGAGCCAAGGGAGGCTTCGGTGATGGTGGTCGGGGTGTGTAAAAGATGTCATTAATTAGATATCAAATACTCCTACCACTGGAGCGTGGTCGCTAGGAGTTGGAGATCGACGCCGTCTGGGCCACATATCTACATATACCTCTTTACAAACTCTCTTAAGTGGCTTGCTAGCTAAAATGTAGTCGATACGCATCCCCTCATCTCGCCAGATAGCCGCATTTTTGTAGTCCCACCAGGTAAATTGACGCATATCTGGATGGCACTGGCGAAAAAGATCCACTAGACCAATGGCAAGGAGTTCTGTGAAGACTCTCCTCTCATCATCCATGAAGCCAATAGTCCCGGCTAAAAGTTCTGGCTCCCACACATCGATCTCGTCTCGCGCCACATTAAAATCACCCACTACCGCAATTTTTTGGTTGGCAAGATCGAAATTGTCTTGAAGCCATTTTTTGAGCTTTTTGAAAAATTGGAGTTTATAGACATGCTTCTCTCCATCCAGATCCCCATGGGGGGCATAAACATTACAGATATCTACGCCTTTGATTTTGGCGTACAAAAATCTCTTTTGATCATCCCAAAAGGGATCACCAAAGCCCTTTTGTACCTCCTCAAAGCCCAATTTGGAGCATATGGCCACACCATTGTAAGCCTTTTGGCCAAAGACGGCGCACTCATATCCCAGCTCTTCGAAATCTTTGAAAGGAAAACGCTCCTCTTCGCATTTAATCTCTTGCATACAAAGCACATCAATTGGATTTTTTTCTATAAGCCAACGTTTTAGAAGCTGAAGTCGGGCATTGACGGAATTGACATTAAAGGTGGCGATTTTCATCTTTTTTGATCTCTTCTAGTATCTCTTTGTTGAGTTTTTTTTGATCTAGTGTAAACTCTTCCTCTTTCTCTTTTGGCTTGCGAAACTCCAAGTACGTACCTACAAGTCCTACCAAAACGATAAAGACGAATATCAAAATCTTGCTCAAATCCCCGGCTTTAAGCTCCATCATCCCACTCCTTTGAGCAACTTAGGATAGATCATAGAATGTAGCTCAAAAGTCTCTTCGCCGCTTAGATGCGTTACGGAAGCTTTGCGAATTTTTATGGGAAGGTCTTCACATCCTAGTAGGCTGGCTACGGCATAGGAGATATCAGGTTGGTGTCCTATCAAAGCGATATGGCCGTAACTGCGAAATTTTTCGATAAGTTGTTCATACGCTAGAGGCGTGGCTCCGGGGTTGATGCTAGAAGTCTCAAAATATTTGACGTTTGGATAAACCTCTTTGAGTAGTTCAGCTGTTTGGATGGCGCGACTGGCTTTAGAGGAGATAATGACCTCTATTTGATAGATTTTTGGCAGTTTTGCAAAGAACTCTTTTGCTTTTTTGATCCCATCTTCGCTTAAGGGTCGTAAAAGATCCGCCCCTATCCACTCCTCGCGCTCTATCGCTTTGGCGTGTCTGATGAATAATATTTCCATCGCACTTCCTTTTTAGATAGTATCGGCATCATAGGATAAACATTGCGTCGCCGTAGCTATAGAAGCGGTACTTTTTTTGGATTGCTTCTTGGTAGATGCGGTGCGTTTGCTCTAAACCTACAAAAGAGGCGACGAGCATCAAAAGGGTAGATCGTGGCAGATGGAAGTTGGTAATGAGGTGATTGATGCGTTTAGGGGGATTGTGGGGGTGTAAGAAAAGATCGCACTCACCTCTTGCTTTGTGCGTGCGTACGAAATATTCGATTGTACGGGTCACGGTGGTACCTACGGCCACAAGAGGCACGTCGCTTTGGATCGCTTGGATGGTAGAAGGCGGGATTTCATAGTATTCGGTATGCATGGGATGCTCGGTGATCCGTTTGTGCTCGACTGGTTTGAAAGTACCGGCTCCCACATGCAAGGTGATAGTATGGGTTGGATGGGTGGCTTTGATCTTGGCAAGAAGTTTGGGAGTAAAGTGGAGTGAAGCGGTAGGGGCGGCTACGGCTCCGGGTTTTTGGGCAAATATTGGCTGATAGTAGCGTTCGTCCTCTTTGGTATCTGGCCGATCGATATAGGGTGGCAGAGGGACATGACCGATCTTGTCCAAAATGGGTAGTAGCTGAGTGAACTCTATAGGTCTGTCATGTAAAAAAAATTCCACTTCCCTCGAGCCGTCGCTGTGTAGCTGGAGGACATTGGCCTCCAACCCCTCTGCAAAAAGCAGCCTAGTCCCCGGTCGTACCTTGCCACGGATAAAGACATTAAAGCGATGGTTTGGCAAGGGGCGGTTGAGCAAGAGCTCTATCTTGCCACCCGATTCTTTTTGGCCAAAAAGTCTTGCTTTGATCACTTTAGTGTCGTTGAATACCAGATGAGAGTTTTTTGGCAAGAAACTGGGCAGTTTATCAAAGGTGGTATGGGTGATGGATTGAGTACTTCGCTCATAAACCAAGAGTTTGGAGCGTTGAGCCGGGCTCTTGGCTATGAGTTCGCTAGGCAGATGGTAGTCGTAGCTGCTAGTAGCTAGAGGATCACGCTCCCTCATCTTCTTCTTTCGTGGCAGGATTGACCATGCGGGCGATAAGGATAGAGACGCCATACAAGATCACCAAAGGTCCGGCCATCAGCAGTTGACTGAGTACGTCTGGAGGCGTGAGGAGTGCCGCGACGGCAAAAATAATGATAATAGCGTACTTAAAAAAATTTTTAAGGCTCTCATCGGTTACGAGCCCAAGTTTGGCCAAGAAAAAAGTGATCACGGGCAACTCAAAAGCGATTCCAAAGCCAATCATCAGCTTGGTAAAAAATCCCACATACTCCCCGATGCTTGGCAGTGCCGTAAAGAGCTGGGAGCCAAAGTTGATCAGATAGCTAAATCCAAAAGGGAAGACCACGTAATAGGCAAATAGAGCTCCTAGCACAAACATCCCGGTAGCCGCTATGACAAAGGGGAGTACTAGCTTCTTTTCGTGTTCATAGAGTCCCGGGGCTACAAAAAGCCACAGCTGCCAAAAAATAATCGGTAGACTAAAGATAAGTGCGGCAAAAAAGGAGACTTTAAGAGCTGTAAAAAATGCCTCGCCCACTTTGGTGAAGATGACGTTGCTTCCGGGGGGGAGGCTCGCTTTAAGAGGAGCGATCATCCAAGCTAGGATATGCTCCCAAAATCCAAAGGAGAGCAAAAACATAATAAAAATTGTGGCGATGATAATAAGCAGCCGTTTACGAAGTTCGGCCAGATGGGGTTTGAGCTCTTCAAACATTTACTTTATCCTTATCTTCAAGACTCTTTTTTTTAAATTTGACTACCTCTCGTTTGGGCTCGGTGGCCTTTTTGATCTCTTCCACTTCGGCTAAAGGGTCGTCGAGCTGGGCTGTGACGCTGCTCATCTCCTCGGTTATGGAGCGAAATTTCTTTTTGTACTCTTCGGCTTCGTCTTTGAGCTCCGTGATCTGTACTTCGCGTTCTAGTTGTGTTTTGGCGTCGTTGACGGCTCGCTTGAGGCTTTTGAAAAATTTGGCGATATCAACAAGAAACTGGGGCAGCTTTTCAGGTCCTAAAAAGATAATGGCGATCACGGCGATCATCAATATTTCAGTAAATCCCATTCCAAACATAATCGACCCTTTGGCAAGTTTGGCAAATTTTACATCAAAAGAGATTACAATTTGATAAAGTATAATAGTGCCAAAAAGTTTAAGGATAAAAAATGGGACTGCTTCTTTTGGTATTGCCAATTATCTTGTTGGCTCACGTAGTAGAGGTTGGGGGAGTATATGACTACTTTGAGGCGCAAAAGGCGTGTATGCGATTGGGTAAAGATTTTCGTATTTTAGAAATTTGGGAGCTTTTTGGGCTTCGGGGGGATAAGCGATTTGGCAAAGGCAAGCTCTACTGGAGTGGCAACACTTTAGGAGAAGCGAGGATAGAGAAAAACATCCGCCACGAGAGCGAGATTTTCGTACTTAATAAGGATATTCCAGCCTATGCCTTTTATCTCCAAGATGGGGACATCACCCCTACGCCCAAGAGCACAAAAGCCCATGTGCTGTGTACCGATGCGCCAAAACACCATCAGTTAGATCAAGAGTTTGAGCGGCTGCCAAGCGGTGTGGTAGTGGATAGGAAGAGCCAGCTCCTTTGGGAGCCGTATGATCCCAAAAGAGACCGCATCAAAAAGAGCTTGGAGGAAGCCAGAGAGTATTGTGAAAATCTCGATCTCTTCGGACTCGAGTGGCGGCTGCCGGACGTGGAGGAGCTCTTTGGTATCGTCAACTACAACTACACTAAGCCTTCGGTAAATAAGCAGATCTTTGGCCATATGCACCACAAGTACTATCTCAGTGAGGACGAGTTTGGAGAGGATCAAGTCTATGTGGTGGGATTTGCGGTGGGAAGCGTAGCGACCGCTCCAAAAAACGAGCGTTACTATTTTCGATGCGTAGCCGATCTGGACAAAGAGACAGCCGCAAAACTTGGCATATTTGATCCAGCCAGCGAGATTGAGGAGCTGCTGCGCTCCAATAAGTGCCAAAAAGAGAAACTCCAAGAGCTCGTACAAATACTTAAGCGCTATGAGATAGACTCGGCCACGGCCGACAAAATCCTCCGATTTTTAGAAAAAATAAAAGATCCAAAGCTGCAAAAGCTCAAAAATAGGGTCAAAAAGAGCATTCGATTGGTATCGAGCGGTTTAGCTTAGATAGAGCGCCAGCTCGTCGGCTAGAAAGAAGTTTGGGTTGTAGAGGCGATCTCCTTTTTGTAGCAATTTACCCTCATTCAAAAGGATCTGCACCTTTTTCTCGTCGCACAAAGAGCGCTCCACTCCTACGATACTGCGAAATCCTAAAAAGAGGCGCTCAAGTCGAAGCTCTTGGGAGTTTAGCCGCTCGTTTTGGATGGCTAGAGGATTTTGGATATAGGCGTGTAGATCACTGCATGGATAGTAGCGGTTTTTTCCATCAAAGCCCACGGCTCCGCAGCCTATACCAATATAGGGGCGAAGCTCCCAATAGCCTATATTATGACGACAGCGATAAGAGCCAAAATTGCTCACCTCATATTGGGGTAGTGTGATCAGCTCTTTGATGAGGTAGCCAAACTCCTCTTTGTTCGCTGCCGCTTGCGGAGTCTTGGCAAAAGGGGTATCCTCTTCAATACTTAAGGCATAGGCGCTGATGTGATCGATAGGTAGAGTTAAAGCTTGGGCGATATCATATTGGAGCAGCTTTTTCGTATCCATAGCCGTATCGTAGATAATATCAAGATTGATATGGGTAAATCCCACTTTTTGGGCGTTTTCGATCGCTTGGATCGCTTGGGAGGGGGTATGGGCTCGGCCAAGAAACTTGAGCTTTTTTTCATTGAAACTTTGCACACCAAAGCTTACTCTATTGGCCCCTAGTGCCTTGATTCCTTGGAGCCAGTCAGGTGAGGCGCTGTTGGGGTTGGCCTCGAAAGTGATCTCTGTCTTTTTGTCTACGAGGGGTTCTAGCAGCTCAAAAAGCGGCTCATAGAGGTTGGCATCGATAGTTGAGGGCGTGCCGCCTCCTATAAAGAGGCTTTGTAGTTTTGAAGGATTTTTTTGCTCTAGCTCTCGGCGCAGTTGACGCATAAGGGCTCGCATATACTCTTTTTTAAGATGATGATTATGCGTAAAGGAGTTAAAGGCGCAGTAGTGGCATTTGCTGTCGCAAAAGGGGATATGACAGTACAAAAGCAATTTTATCCTTTTTTAATTCGTAAAGCGCTATTATAGCACTCAAAAAAGAAGTGAGATTTAAAGCGAAGCTCTTCGCTTTAGGTCTTGCTTTTGATTGAGGAAGCGATGAAAAAAAAACGGTATAGACCAAATGTAGCGGCGATAGTCCTCTCAAGTGAGTATCCAAAAAAAGTGGAGTTTTTTATAGCCTCTCGCAACGATATCCCAGATTCGTGGCAGTTTCCTCAAGGAGGAATAGACAAAGGGGAGACGCCAAAAGAGGCTCTTTTTCGGGAGCTCAAGGAGGAGATAGGTACCGATGAGGTGGAGATCATCGCCGAGTATCCAGAGTGGGTGAGCTACGATTTTCCCAAAACGATCGCTAAAAAGATGTATCCCTACGACGGCCAGCGTCAAAAATATTTTTTGGTTAAGCTTAAGCCCGGAGCCAAAATCGATCTTAAAACCAAAGAGCCGGAGTTTAGCAAGTACCGCTTTGTACCATATGATAAGCTCTTTGAGTATGTGACCTTTTTTAAAAGGCCCGTGTACAAACAGGTGCTGGACTATTTTAAGAAAGAGGGGTATTTTTAATGTTGATCGTCCAAAAATATGGGGGAACGAGTGTTGGAAATCTAGAGCGTATCGAAAATGTGGCCAAGCGGGTGGCTAAAGCCAAAAAAGAGGGGAACGACGTAGTCGTGGTGGTCTCGGCTATGAGTGGGGAGACCAACAAACTTATTGATTATGCCAAGCATTTTAGTCCTACGCCAAGCAAAAGGGATATGGATTTGCTGCTTAGCAGCGGCGAGCGGGTAACGGCGGCGCTGCTCTCTATTGCTCTAAACGAGATGGGACTGCCCACTGTGGCGATGACGGGTAGACAAGCGGGCATCGTCACCGATAAGTCCCATACCGTAGCTAGAATCGAGAAGATCGATCCAAAGCCTATGAAGAAAGCTTTGGATGAGGGCAAGATCGTAGTAGTAGCCGGCTTTCAAGGCATCACAGAAGATGGTCAAGTGACTACTTTGGGGCGTGGTGGGAGTGATCTAAGCGCCGTGGCGATTGCTGGAGCTTTGGGTGCTGATAAGTGTGAGATCTACTCTGATGTGGATGGTGTCTATACTACCGATCCTAGGATAGAACCAAAAGCGAAGAAGTTAGATAAAATTAGCTATGATGAGATGCTAGAGCTCGCAAGCCTAGGAGCCAAAGTGCTGCAAAACAGAAGCGTGGAATTGGCAAAAAAGCTTGGTGTGGTCATCGAGGCTAAAAGCAGTTTCAACGACAATCCGGGGACTATCATTACAAAAGAAGAGGAGATTATGGAAAAGCCGTTGGTAAGTGGAATAGCATTGGATAAAAATCAAGCAAGAGTGAGCTTACGAGGTGTCAAGGATAGACCGGGTATTGCCGCTGAGATATTTAAAGCCTTGGCTAATGAGAATATCAACGTGGATATGATCGTCCAAACTATTGGCGAGGATGATAAGACTAATCTAGATTTCACCGTCCCCCAAAATGAGCTAGAGTTGGTTAAAAAGGTGATGGATCGTTTCAAAGAGGAGTATCAAAAGATCGAGTACGATCCGGATGTGGCCAAAGTGAGTGTGGTAGGAGTGGGGATGAAATCCCACAGTGGTGTGGCGAGTAGGGCTTTTGAGACGATGGCCAAAGAAAATATCAATATCGAGATGATCAGCACCAGCGAGATCAAAATATCTATGATTATAGATGAGAAGTATGGAGAGTTGGCGGTGCGTGCTTTGCACGCTGCGTATGAATTGGATAAATGAGCGATAAGCTCTCTTTTGATCAGTGGACGCTGCAACAAATACGCTACGACAAGAGTATGATGAGTTGGCTGGAGGAGCGCCGCTACGAATGGCTTCCTTTGGTCGCCGACGCTCTTAATCGTATAGTTTCTGGTTATAGCGTTTTGATTTTAACCGATGATGAGCGAGATTGGTTTGGACAATATGTGGTGACTTCGCTCAATTACTCCTTAAAAAATCGTCCTTTTATTCCTATCTACGAGTTAAAAAAGATTGCCCCCTATCTTGTTAGGCTCCAAGGCAAAGAGGAGATAGAACTCTTTTTTGATACTTTAGAGCTCTCCTATGGTCAACACTATTTTATCTGGTATATAGGAGGCGCAAACACGCCGTATGTGAAGTTGGCAAAAAATAGACATGACAGCTTTTTGTGGATTTTGGACGAAAATATGCAAAATAACTTTACTCTCAACTCTTTTGACGACCTACTTGATATTAAACTGCTACAACTTTTTCGTCTTTTTGAAAAGAGCCTTGAGGGGGCTATTTTTGGAGAGTTTGTATTAGAATGAGAAGTCATATTGTCATTACCCAAGAGTTTGAGAAGCTCCAAGAGGAGTTAGAAGAGCAAATTATGCCCCAAAATCTTCGTATTATTGCCGCTGATGAGATCAAAATAGAGCAGGCCAAGGAGGCGATAAAAGAGGCGTACATCACAAGCAAAGAGACCAAAGTGATAGCTTTGTTTGGAAGAAGCTACAATATCTATGCCCAAAACGCTTTACTCAAAGTCTTAGAAGAGCCTCCCAAAGGGGTGGTTTTTGTACTGGCGGCAAAATCTCGGTCGATCTTTTTACCTACTATTCTTTCACGACTGCCCGTTAAGCGAATCAAAGATGAAGCAAGTGAGGCGATTGTTTTTGAGCATTTTGATCTGGAGCGTCTGTATGAGCTGGCCCAAGGGGCCAAGAGTATGAGCAAGACACAAGCCAAAGGGGTGATCAAAGGGATGCTAGACTATGCCTTGCGTCACGATTTTTCTTTGGGGGCTCAAGAGCTAGAATACTTTGATAAAGCGGTGCGACTACTAGAGCTTCACTCCAATCCCGCCAATATTTTCATTACGGCTGGTCTTATTTTGCTTACCCACAAAAAGAGGAAAAAATGAAAATCAAACGCTTAGGAAGAGATGCCAAAAGTACAAAAATAATGCGGGAGCTTGGCGTAGATGGGTCCGGTATTAAGATTATGGCCAAAAAGGCCGAAGTAATGCTTTTTTATATCACCAATATGCATGTAGGAGCGGCCAACATTCTCAAACAAGACGCTTTGAGCGTGGGCGCCGATCTGGCTATCCCAAACGGGACCATTACCTGCGCTTTTAAGCGGGTGGATGCCTTGCTTATTGGCACCAAAAAACATATCGAAATTTTGGCCAAAAAAGAGCTAGCTCAGCCCTATGGGCTCAAAGAACTGGCTAAAGAGCTGCGCGCCTATTTAAAAAGGGAAGAGTTTACACCAAAAATTATGGGGATTATCAACGCTACCGAGGATAGCTTCTATCCAAAGAGCCGTTTTAGTCCCAAAGAGGCGATAGCGGCGATAGAGCAAATGGTGAGCGAAGGGGCCGATATTATCGATATTGGAGGGATGAGTACGAGGCCCGGTAGCGAAGAGATCAGCGAAGAGGAGGAGTTGAAGCGGGTAGCTCCCATTATTGACACTTTGGCCAAAAAAACTTTTGGGGTGCGATTGAGTATCGATACCTATCGGCCCAAAGTGGCCCGATACGCTTTGGAGCGAGGATTTGATATACTCAATGACATCACCGGCCTTGAAAACGATGAACTGGCCCAAATTGCCGCGGAGTATGGGGCTGGCGTGGTGATTATGCACAAAAAAGGCGATCCTAAAACAATGCAGCAAAATCCTCAGTATACTGACGTGGTGGCTCAAGTGAGCGATTTTTTCAAAGAGAGGATTCACAAAGCCAAGGCCTTTGGCGTACAAGAGATTATCCTAGATCCGGGGATTGGATTTGGTAAGCGCTTGGAAGATAATTTGGTACTTTTGCGGGATTTGGTAGAATATAAGAAATTTGGATATGAAATTTTGGTGGGAGCGAGCAGAAAATCGATGATAGATAAAATTATTCCCACGCCTGTTCAAGAGCGATTGCCCGGGACGCTGAGTCTGCATCAACTCGCTTTGCAAAACGGAGCGACGATAGTACGCTGCCACGATGTGGCGGCGCACAAACAGCTCATAGAGATCTATAAAGCCTATGAAAGGGTATGATGAAAACAGTACGAGTAAACGCCAAGGGGGCTAAAAGACTGCGGGAGTTTTTTCCGTGGGTCTATAAAAGCGATATCCTCACCCCTTTGGATTTTGAGCCCGGAGAGCTGGTAGAAGCTCGGGATGAGCAGGGCAAACTTTTGGCAAAAGGGTATATCAATCCCCATAGTACCATCGCTTTTCGAGCTTTAAGTTATAAAGATGAGCCCATTACCAAAAGGCTGCTTAAATCCAAGATTTTACGAGCGGCGGCCAAACGGGTTAAGGTGGATACAAACGCTTGTCGTATCATTCACTCCGAGGCCGATTTTTTGCCCGGGTTGGTGGTGGATCGCTATGGGGACTACCTGAGTGTCCATTTCCAAACGGCCGGGATGGTGCGGTTTAAAGAGGATATTGTGGCTTTGCTCCAAGATATTTTTGAGCCTAAGGGTATCTATATCAAAGGGGATCGTTATTTGCCCCAGAAAGAAAAAGTCCCAAGCTTTGAAGAGATTATTGGTACGATTCCTCCAAAAGTGGTGATACAAGAGCAAGGAATTAAGTTTTATGTGGATATCCTCCACTCTCAAAAGACCGGTTTTTTTCTCGATCAGAGAAAAAATCGCCAAATAGTAACCAATTATATCAAACCAAAAGCCCGCGTTCTTGATTGTTTTAGCAATACGGGAGGCTTTGGACTCTATGCGAGGGTGAAAAAACAGGCCAACGTGCGACTTGTGGATATCTCTCAAGAGGCGATAGAGATGGCCAAGGAGAATTTTGCTCTTAATGAAGTAAGCGGGGAGTTTGTAGTAGCTAATGTCTTTGATTATTTGCGAGAGCTTCGAAAACAAAAGGAGCGTTTTGATATGATCATCCTCGATCCGCCCTCTTTTGCTAAATCCAAAGCCAAAAAGAGTACAGCTCTTAAGGGGTTTAAAGATATCACCGTAAACGCTATGAAGCTCCTAAACAAAGAGGGGATGATCGCTTTGTTTTCTTGTTCGCACCACATCGGTATAGAGGATCTAAGAAAGGTGCTCGTAGAAGCGGCCAAAGATACCACCAAGATGGTGGAGGTGGTGGAGCATATGTACCAAGATATCGATCATCCTTATATTCTCAATAACGAATTTTCGCTCTATTTGACAGGATTGTTGTGTAAAGTGGAGGATTTATGAGGGGACTAAAATGATACGAAACTATCAAGAGTACAAAGAGGCGGTACAAAAGCTTAAACGATGGGCGTATGCCTACTATGTTTTAGACAATCCCGAGGTCCCCGATGAGGTCTATGATACGCTCTACCGAGAGGTGGAGGAGTATGAAAAAGCCCATCCAGATCAGATCGATCCCACTTCGCCCACTCAACGTATCGGCGCGGAACCGGCTAAAGAGTTTAAAAAGATCAAGCATTTGACCAAAATGTGGTCGATGGAGGATGTTTTTAGCGAAGCGGAGCTCAAGGAGTGGTTGGAGCGTGTCTATAAGCTTGCTGGTAAGCGTGATATTCAGTGGTATGTGGAGCCAAAATTTGATGGGGCGAGTCTCAATCTGATCTACGAAAACGGCTTACTCAAAAGTGCCGCCACTAGGGGCGATGGAGAGGTGGGCGAAGATGTGACGGCCAATGCCAAGACCATTCCCTCCATTCCTCTTGGCATTGCCTACAAGGGGCTTATTGAGATCAGAGGCGAGGTGGTCATACGCAAAGACGACTTTGAAAAACTCAATCGTGAGCGGATGGAGCGGGGCCAGCCTACCTTTGCCAATCCTAGAAACGCGGCGGCGGGGAGCTTGCGCCAGCTCGATCCCAAAGTTACCGCCAGACGTAAGCTCTACTTCTATCCGTGGGGCGTGGGATACAATACCCTAAGCTATAAATATCTCCATGAGCTTATGGATTTTGTCTACTCTTTGGGATTTTTAAAGCCTTTTAAGCGGGCGATTTGCCAAAAAGAGGAGGAACTACAGCGACTTTATGAGGAGTTTACCAAAGAGCGGGATAGATTGCCGGTGATGCTTGATGGTATGGTAATTAAAGTGGATGAGATCGCTTTGCAAGAGAAGCTGGGCTACACGGTCAAGTATCCTAGATGGATGGTGGCGTATAAATTTCCTGCTGTAGAGAAGATGACAAGGATTCTTGATATTGTTCCTCAGGTGGGGCGTACCGGTATCATCACCCCCGTAGCGATTTTGGAGCCAGTAGAGATAGGTGGGGTAATCGTAGAGCGGGCTACTTTGCACAACTACGCTGAGATCGAGCGTAAGGATATTCGCATCGGCGATATGGTCATTGTGATTAGAAGCGGCGACGTGATACCTCAAATCACCAAGGTACTCAAGCAGTACCGCACGGGCAAAGAGAAAAAGGTGGAGCGCCCCAAGGTCTGTCCGGTCTGCGCTCAGCCCGTACTGGATGAGGGGATACTCATCAAATGCCAAAATCTCAGCTGTCCCGCCCGTGTTGTCAACTCTATCGTCTACTTCGCATCCAAGCAGTGTCTTGATATTCCCGGGCTTGGCGAAGCGACGGTACAGCTTTTATATGAAAAGGGGCTGGTCAAGGATGTGGTGGATCTGTTTAGGCTTAAAAAGGAGGATCTGCTCAAACTCCCCGGATTTGGGGAGAAAAAGGCCCAAAATCTCATCAAAGCGATCCAAAGTGTCAAAGGGACGGAGTGCTGGCGATTTGTCAACGCTTTGGGTATCGAGCATGTAGGAGAGGTGGCCAGCAAGAAGCTGTGTGAAAAGTTTGGGCTCGATTGGTATAAAGTGCCTCCTAAAAAATTGTACGAAATAGAGGGCTTTGGTCCTCAGATTGTCAAATCGATTGAGGAGTTTGTACGAGTTAACAAAGAAAAAATCGAAGAGCTGATTCGACTCATTCAGCCAAAACCTCCCCAAAAAGAAGAGAAGATCGAACACTCCCCACTAGCCGGCAAGAGGGTGGTGCTTACCGGCGAGATGCGTCTGCCTCGTGAAAAGATTAAAGAGCTTTTGGAGCAAGTAGGCGCACATGTGAGTAGCTCCGTGTCCAAAAAGACAGATATTGTCTTTTATGGGGAGCATCCAGGCAGCAAATACGACAAAGCCAAGCAGCTTGGGGTAGAAGTGGAGCCTGAGGAGAAGCTGTGGCAGATGCTCAAGGAAGCGGGCGTTGCGGCTTGATCGCTACTTAGTGGAAAAAGGCTTGGCTCAAAGTAGGAGCAAAGCGGCTCAATGGATCAAAGAGGGCAAAGTTTTGGTCAATGGCCAAAAGGTGACCAAGCCCTCTTTGGAAGTGAGTGAGCCTGTAGAGATAAAAGTGGATCAAGACCCTTATGTAAGTCGGGCAGCCAAGAAACTTTTAGGATTTTTGGAGGGGATCGAGCACTCTTTTATCAAAGGTTCGCGAGTACTTGATGTAGGAGCCTCCACGGGAGGCTTTACGCAGGTGCTTGTAGAAAAAGGGGCGCAGGAGGTGACGGCTCTGGATGTGGGTAAGGATCAGCTCCACTTCTCTTTGAAAAATTTATCACAGGTACGTGATGTCAGTCAGCAAGATATTAGAGAGTTTGAGGCAAAGCCTTTTGATCTAGTGACCTGCGATGTAAGTTTTATTTCGCTTCACCATATTTTGCAAGATCTGGATCGCTTGGCCAAAGATCGTTTGATTCTTCTTTTTAAGCCCCAGTTTGAAGTGGGGCGGGATGCCAAGCGGGACAAAAAGGGGGTAGTACAAGATGAGCGGGCGGTCCAAAAGGCGATGGAGCGGTTTGAGGAGGTCACTAAAGAGCTTGGCTGGCGGCTCATAAAAAAAGAGCGAGCCAAAATAGCCGGTAAAGAGGGAAATCGTGAGTGGGTCTACTACTTTAGAAAAGGTTGAAAGTATTGCCATTGGGGCTTTTGATGGAATGCATAGGGCCCATCAAGAGCTATTGCGGCGGCTTGGCGAAAAAGGAGCAGTGCTAATCATTAAAAAAGCTAACGCCTCTTTGACGCCGGGTAAAGAGCGGTGCCGTTATACGCAACATCATTGTATCTTTTTGCCTTTAGAGGGGATTCGTCATCTTGATGCCAAAGGGTTCGTGGCGTTGCTGCGCTCTCTTTTTCCCCATCTAAAAAAAATCGTAGTAGGGTATGATTTTGCCTTTGGCAAAGGAAGAAAGTATAGTATCAAGGATCTTAAAGAGCACTTTGGCGGCGAAGTGGAGGTGGTGGAGGAACAAAAGCTCGGCGATATCTCTATCCATTCTCGCCATATCAAAGAGCTCTTGGAAAAAGGGGAGATAGAGTTGGCCAATCAGATGCTTGGGCGTTTGTACAGCATATGGGGGGAGGTGGTCTTTGGGCAGGGGATAGGTGCCAAGGAGCTTGTACCCACTCTTAATCTTTTGGTTACGAAGTTTTTACTCCCAAAGCCCGGAGTCTACGCCACCTATACGGAGTTTGAGGGCAAAAAGTACCCTAGCGTCACTTTTGTCGGTCAGCGTCTTACCACCGATGGTAGATTTAGTGTTGAAACCCATATCATCGATCAAGAGCTCACACAAGCTCCAAAAGAGGCTCGAATCTATTTCGTGCGCTATTTGCGGCCAAATAAGAGGTTTGATTCGCTCCAAAGCCTTAAAGCTCAGATCGAGCAAGACATTCAAGAAGCAAAAGAGGTATTATCTAAATATTGATGGAGGACAAAAGCCGCTTTGTCGATAGGCAACTCATCAAGAAAGGGGGAAGTAGGCGTTTTGCTCGCCATCAATGATGGCGAGGTTTACCGAACGCCGAAAGGGAGATGAAAAGAATTTTTTCACTTTTTTTCTTTTTGACTGCTCTTTTTGGAGCCAAATATACCAACGAGCTTATCTACGAAGAGTCGCCCTATCTTTTGCAGCACGCCCACAATCCAGTACACTGGCATGCATGGGGTACAAAAGCCTTTGAGCTAGCCAAAAAGGAGCATAAACCGATCTTTTTGTCCATTGGATACAGCACTTGCCACTGGTGCCACGTGATGGAAAGGGAATCCTTTGAAAATGAAGAGATCGCCAAGCTTATCAACGACAACTTTATCCCCATCAAGGTGGATAAAGAGGAGCGGCCCGATCTGGATCGCTATTACCAGCTTGTCTATCAAGTGATGCATCATCGAAGCGGAGGGTGGCCCCTGACGATTATTATGACAGAGGATAAAAAGCCCTTTTTCAGTGCCACCTATATCCCGCCAGAGGATGGCTATGGGGTCAAAGGGCTAAGGACGATCCTGCCAGTTTTGGCCAAAGCTTACAAAACGCAGCGCGCCTTGATAGAAAAAAGGGGGCAAGCTATCCAAAAATTGGTACAAGAGGCTCTTAGTAGCCGTTATGTGCCAGTAGAGCTTGATCTTTCTTTGGCCGCCAAAGCCTTGGCTCAGATCAAAAAAAGCTACGATCGTGTGTACGGCGGCTTTTCCAAAAGGGTCAAATTTCCCCAGCCAAGTACCATAGACCTTTTGCTTGATATCTATCTGATTACCCATGATTCTAAGGCTCTTGCGATGGCTACCCATACGCTTGAAGCGATGGCCAAAGGGGGAATATTTGATCAGATTGAGGGGGGATTTTTCCGATACAGCGTAGATAGGAAATGGACTATTCCCCACTTTGAGAAGATGCTCTACACCAATGCCGAACTCATACATGTCTACACCAGAGCCTATCGCCTTACCAAAAACCCCCTTTTTAAAGAGGTTGTGGTGCGTACTATTGAGCAGATGGATAAACGTTTTGGGCAAAGCGGGCTTTACTACGGTGCGAGTGACGCCGATAGCGAAGGTAAAGAGGGAGCCTACTATTTGTACTCGTACGATGAGGCTTTGGAGATTTTGCGTAAAAAAATGGATCTCTCCAAGGCTAAAAGGGAGTTAGAAGCGTTGGGGATTGAACCAGATGGCAATTTTGACGGGGAACTCTCAAATCCTGTCAAAAAGGCTAAAGTGGACCCTCAAACGATTCGCCTTTTGGCAAAAGTTAGAGCAAAAAGGGCTTTCCCTTTTATCGATAAAAAGATTATCACCGCTTGGAACGCTATGTACTTGCGCTCGAAAATGGAGGCTTTTATCTTTAAGGAGCGCTACAAGCAAGAGGCGTTACGCTCTTTGGATCTGTTGATTGGACGCTTGTACAAAAAAAGACTCTATCATCAAGTCATCGGTAATGAAAAGCCCAAAAAAGAGGCGATGTTGGAAGATTATGCCTACTTGATTCGAGCATTGGCTATGGCGTACGAACTGAGTTTGGAGCATACATATCTTGATAGGGCTTATAAACTGATGGAGGAGGTAAAAAAGAGATTTTGGGATAAAGGCCGATGGTATTTTAGTACTCAAGAACATAAACTGCCTGCAGATTTGAGCGATAGCTACTACAGCAGCGCCTTGGCTACTTTATATCTAGCGATGCTTGATCTGAGTTCCTTGCGATCGGATTGGAGGCTTTATGCTTTGGCAAAAGCCTCTATCGAGGAAAAATCCGCTCTTATTTTCCATAATCCTGGTTTTTTACCCACGGCGACCAAGGCGGCTTTGCGTTTGCAAATAGGTGATGTGATCGTCAAAGCCAAAAAACAGAGCCTTATGAAAATCCTCAAGCCGTTGCAGTTTGTCCGTTATCCGTACTTGCTGGATAAGGAAGCCAATCTCAGCGGTTTTTTGGCCTGTACAATGGGCACGTGCTTTAAAGAGGCGCAAGAGTTTGGGGAGCTCAAGAAAGCCATCGAGTCGATCTTGGAGAAAAAAGCGACCATCAAAGCGGTATGGAGGAGTAATGGCAAAAGATAGGCTCTTTACGCAACCAATAAAGAGGCGTTTTGAATTTGACGAGGAGGTCGCTAGCGTTTTTGACGATATGATCTCTCGCTCCGTCCCTTTTTACAAGGAGAATATGGAACTGATCCGATCTTTATTGGTACGGGGTTTGCCACAAGGGGCTTTGCTTTATGATTTGGGCTGCTCTACCGGTTCGCTTGTGATCGATTTGGCCAAGAAGCGGCCCGATCTGCGTCTGGTGGGTCTTGATAGCTCCAAAGCAATGATCGAGCGAGCTAGAAAAAAAGCTAAGGCCTTTGGGGTGGATGTAGTGTTTGAGGTAGCCGATATTTTGGACTATCCTTTTCAAAAGGCCGAGGCTATGGTAAGCAACTATACTTTACAATTTATACGCCCCAGAGAGCGGGAGAAGCTGATACGAAAAGTGTGTGAAGTTTTGCGATCAGAGGGCGTTTTTGTTTGCAGCGAGAAAATTGTCAGTAAGGATAAATGGCTAGATAGAGCCCTCGTAGATATCTATTTTGATTTTAAACGCTCCCAAGGATACAGCGATTATGAGATCGCCCAAAAAAGAGAAGCTTTAGAAAATGTACTCATCCCTTACACGATGCAAGAAAATCTCCAGATGTTACAAGAAGCCGGTTTTAATTTTGTGGAGCCCATCTTTCGTTGGGCCAATTTTGCCACTTTTTTTGCTAAAAAATAAATTAGCAAAAGAGTTTGGGTTTGGTGCGTTTGAGATATTCGATTACTTGAATCATCTCTTCGTACCCCATCTCCTCGTCGAGCTCGTCGGCAAAAAGCTCCTCGATGCCGTTTAAATAGGCCTCTACCGCCTCTCTCATATTCTCCTCTTTGACGCCCGCATAGTGTAAGGCGACACCGAGCATATCGGCTAACTGCATCGCCAGCCCCTCGATCTCAAGTGTGGCTTCGATGAGTTGTTGTTGGGTAGTTTTGTTCACTCTTTTTCCTTTAGCAGTGCTTCTATAAAAGATTTTAGCTCATCGTATATGAAGAACTCTTTAAACTCCTTTATTCTGCCGCCACTGGCGTTGGGATGACCCCCTCCTCCCGCAATTGTTTCGGCCATTTTGGAAACATCCATCTTATTGTCGGCCCTCAGGCTAAAGGTACCTCTGGGATTGACATTCATGAAAAAGTGGTAGTCTGGAGCGCTTTTTAAAAAGGCGTTGCCTACGATTGAGCTATTTTGGATGCCAAAAGTGAGTATTCCTTTGTTGCCTTGGAAAGTAATGCTCATACGATCTTTGTGTGATAGTAGCAAATCGATGATATATCGAGTAAGGAGATTGTCAAAGGTGTCGTTGCGCTCTTTAAGAAAAAAATTTTTTTTGATCTGACATAGTCGCTCGTCTAGTTCGATGTATCCTTGGGGGCGATCAAGATAGGGCAGAGCTTGCCAAAGCATATGGTGCTTGTATAAAAGATTCTCTTTGTTGAAAGAATAGCGATTGATCTCTTTTGCCTCATCCACCAGCCGCATCAATACCTTGCCGTATTCAAATAAAGGGTCTTCTTGGAGCCAGATATCTACGGCGTTAACCGCTTTGACTAAAGTCTCTAAGGCGCTTAGATCATATCTATTTTTAAAATACTCGTAGGTGATCATAGAAGCGGACTTGAGTACGTCGAGTCTGTACCAGCTAAATTTTTGGGCGGTCTCTAGACCGCTGGCATGATGGTCGAGCAGTTGCAAGGTTATTTTTTTGTCACTTTTTTTGATCTGCTCGTCTAAATAGAGAGCCTCTTCTAAAGAGAGGTTGAGATCGGTGATAAGAAAAAAGGCTTCAAGATTTTGGGACTCCTCGATTTTATCCAAAATCTCGTTTATGCGTACGAGCACCTCTTCTCCATAGTTGGCGTTGACGAAATAGCCCTCTTTCATTGCGGCTTTGGTGATAAATTGACAGGTATAGCCATCTAAGTCGGTATGCGAGAGATGAAAAAAATCCATAGTTACTCCATAATGTCTTTGAGGGTGAGTTCTTCTAAAAAGTGGTCTACTTTGTTTTGCAAGCGGTTAAGAAAGGGCCAAAGAGTGCAAAAATCCCCTTTATTGCTAGGACAACAGGCTTGATCGCTGGAGCAGTCAAAAACAGAGATATGTTTACCCTCGGCTGCTTGAGCGATCTCTTTGATAGAGAGTTCTTGAGGCGGGCGAGCAAGGGTAAAACCGCCCGTAGCTCCTTTGTAGGATTTGAGTATTTGCTGCTTGGCCAAAGATTGCAGTATCTTAGCCAAGAAACTTCGAGAGATATCAAGCCTTTTAGAAAGATAGTCCGTTCCTAAAGGTTTGTTCTCTTTGGCGATGATGACCAAAGCCAATAAGGCGTATTCGGTCGCACGCGTAAAAAGCATGATAGATCCTCTTTTTATTAAATTATACTAAATTTATCCTATTTGATGGAAGCCCTTTAAAATGTAGTAATAAAAATTAATTTTGTTTAGAAAGGAGTTTTAGCTATAATAGCGCTTCGCAAATTCTAGACCAATCAGGAGGCTATTATGGCTTTAGATTCGGCGAAAAAACAAGAGATTATCTCTAAATTCGCAGAGCATGATGGTGACACGGGAAGTCCCGCCGTCCAGATCGCACTTTTGAGTGAGCGTATCAGTTATTTGACCGAGCATCTTAAAGAGCACAAAAAAGATCACTCTTCAAGACTTGGGCTTTTAAAACTTGTTGGTCAAAGAAAACGACTACTCAAATATTTAAAGAAAAAAGATTACGACAAGTATACGCAGGTAATCGCAGAGCTAGGAATCAGAGGATAAGCCCCTCTGATTCTTTTCTTCATTTTTCCTCCTTTTTCTTCATAAAACTTTAATTTTTTAATATTTCGCTAAAATAAACTATATCCTGTATCTTTTTTTCTTTTTGCAGTATCTTCCATTTAACTTAATAAACTTGACATAAGTAAGCTCAAAATAGTATAATTACGCAAAGTAAAAATAGCAATTGGTAGCAAGTATTGCCAAATGGATAAACAAAGTATCATCCTAGAAAGAGTCATTACCGAGTATATCGATCGGCGCGAACCCATTAGCTCCAAATATCTCCAAAATAGATTGGGGATAAAGATTTCAAGTGCCACAATCCGGTACTATTTTAAAAAATTAACCCAAAAAGGGTATTTGCAAAAAGAGCATCTTAGCAGCGGTCGTATCCCTAGCCCCATATCTTTAAAGGAGTTTTGGCGTAAAAAACTCAAAGAAAAAAGTTATATAATAAAGAAGATGGAACAGCTTGAAAAAGGGGCGAGGGAGGAGCCGATATTTTGCGAGTATACTCTTTTTGATGAGAGTACGTTAGTAGGCCTAGAAAATTATAAAGATAGATTTTTGGTGGCCTATTTTGAATCTGGGGAGTTTGTAGTGCCCTATAATACCAAGGTCCATAAGATTTTTGAGGGTCTAGTAGGCAAGACCGGATTAGAAATTAGCGAGGTGTGCAAGGATATAGGTCTGGTAGGGCTTGGCGTGCGGCTCAAAGAGTTTTTGGAGAGGGAATTTAAAGTTTTTAATCTTTGCGAGCTTGTAGAGCTGGCCCGACAAAACGAGGAGTGGGCCAAGGAGGATTTGCAAAAGGTTTGTAGCGGCGAGGAGCTTTACCGCCAAAAAGCGGGTCTTCGGTTTTTAGGCAATTTTTTAAACTATAAATTTTATTTGGATATCAACCACAAAACAAAAGCGGAGGTGCTCTTGATGGGGCATCTGGATCGAAACTATCTAAAAGTTATACAAAATCTTAAAAAGGAGTAGAATATGGCGAATAAAAAGAGAAAGAGTGAGGAGATAAAGCAAACTCAAGAGCAAACCGAACAAGAAGAGCAAACACAAACAAAGGATGAGTGTAAAGAGCTTGAGGAAAAGCTCAAGGAGTGTGAGGATAAATATCTGCGGGCCCACGCAGATTTTGAAAATATGAAAAAACGGCTGGAAAAAGAGAAAATTCAAGCAATCGAATACTCTTTGGAGAAGTTTGCCCAAGATTTGTTGCCAGTACTTGATAGTTTGGATATGGCGCTTGCGGCGGTACAAAAAGATAATCTTAATGCAGAAGAGGCTGTTCAAGAGCTTAAAAAGGGTATTGAGCTTACTATTGAGCAGTTTATCAAGGCATTGAATAAAAATGGCATTGAAGTGATCGAGATTGAAGAAGGAACGGAATTTAATCCCCATTTACACGAGGCGATCTTGCAGGTGGAGGATGCGCAAAAAGCAGCCGGTCAGATCGTACAAACTATCCAAAAAGGATATAGATACAAAGGCAGAATCTTGCGACCCGCTAAAGTGAGCGTAGCAAAGTAGTGCTACAAAAGTAGCAGAAAAGTTTAGCCAAGAGCACATATAATTACACAAAAATTACTAAAGGAGAGCAGATGAGCAAAGTCTTAGGAATAGATTTAGGAACGACAAACTCTTGTATGGCCACATATGAGGGGGGAGAGGCCAAAGTTATCCCAAATAAAGAGGGGAAAAATACTACGCCCTCAGTAGTGGCTTTTACAGATAAGGGAGAGGTTCTTGTAGGAGATCCTGCCAAACGTCAGATGATCACTAACCCGACTAGAACGATTTACAGCGTCAAGAGAATTATGGGGATGATGTGTGACGAGCCCCAAGCCCAAGAGGCGAAAAAACGACTCCCGTATAAAATCGTTGATAGAAATGGAGCATGTGCGGTAGAGGTAGACGGCAAAGTCTATACTCCCCAAGAGATTAGCGCCAAGATTTTGATGAAACTTAAGGAGGATGCGGAAGCTTATTTAGGCGAAGAGGTCAACGAAGCGGTCATTACCGTCCCCGCCTATTTTAATGACGCTCAAAGAAAGGCGACCAAAGAGGCTGGGCAAATTGCTGGTCTTAACGTACTTCGGATCATCAACGAACCAACAGCCGCAGCGTTAGCGTATGGTTTAGATAAGAAAAAAGCCGAAAAGATTGTGGTCTATGACCTTGGTGGGGGTACTTTTGACGTTACTATCCTAGAGACTGGCGACAATGTAGTAGAAGTGCTTGCTACCGGCGGCGACGCCTTTTTGGGTGGGGATGATTTTGACAATAGGATCATAGACTGGCTCGTAGAAGAGTTCAAAAAAGAGACGGGCATCGATCTCAAACAAGACATTATGGCTCTACAACGACTTAAAGAAGCAGCTGAAAACGCCAAAAAAGAGCTCAGCTCCGCAATGGAGACAGAGATCAACTTACCCTTTATCACAGCTGATCAAAGCGGTCCAAAACACTTGGTCAAAAAGCTCACGCGAGCTAAATTTGAGAGCTTGATCGAGGATTTGGTGGATAAAACCATCAAAATCGCGGCGGACGTACTCAAAGATTCGGGTCTGAGCAAAGATGAGATCAACGAAGTGGTGCTTGTAGGTGGATCAACCAGAATTCCACTGGTACAAAGAAAGGTAAAAGAGTTCTTTGGGAAAGAGCCCAACAAGTCCGTAAACCCTGACGAAGTGGTAGCCATCGGTGCGGCAATACAGGGTGCAGTACTCAAAGGCGATGTAAAAGATGTACTTTTGCTCGATGTTACACCACTTAGCCTTGGTATCGAGACACTTGGCGGTGTGATGACCAAAATCATCGAAAAAGGTACCACAATACCTGTCAAAAAGACGCAAATTTTCAGTACGGCCGAAGACAATCAGCCAGCCGTTACCATTCACGTGCTCCAAGGTGAGCGGGAGATGGCCAAAGACAATAAATCTTTGGGGCAATTTACGCTTGAGGGTATTCCACCAGCCCCAAGAGGCGTACCTCAAATCGAAGTGTCCTTTGACATCGATGCCAACGGTATCTTGACAGTAAGCGCAAAAGATAAGGCCACAGGTAAAGAGCAAGAGATTAAGATTACAGGATCAAGCGGTCTAAGCGAAGAAGAGATCCAAAAAATGATCCAAGAAGCAGAAGCCCATAAAGAAGAGGATAGAAAACGACGAGAATTGATTGAGACTAAAAACCAAGCTGACGCGCTTGTGTATCAAACCCAAAAAAGTCTCAAAGAAGCAGGTGATGCGATCAATGCTCAAGAGCGAGCCCAAATCGAGTCGGCTCTGAACGATCTTAAAGAGATACTCAAAGACGAAAATGCGACAAAAGAGCAAATAGAAGCAAAAATTCAGGCCCTTACACAAGTAAGTCATAAGCTTGCTGAAGCAATGTACAAAAAAGAGCAGGGCGAGCAAGGCGGCGGTGCGCAAAGCGGTGCGGAGCAGAGTAAAAAGAGCGGCGGCGACGACGAAGTGATCGACGCCGAGGTCGAGTAATCTCGCTACGGGCTTTGGCCCGTATTTTTTATGCTCAAACACCCTTTTGCTCCCATCATTGACAAAGACTCAAAAATATTGATCCTAGGCTCTTTTCCTAGCATTCAATCTTTTAAAAACTCTTTTTACTATGGACATCCTCAAAATCAGTTTTGGAAAATTTTGGCCAAACTTTTTAATGAATCACAACCCGCAACTATAGAAGAGAAAAAGAGCTTTTTAAAACGTCATAATATTGCGCTGTGGGACATGGTGGCCCATTGTCAAAGAAAAAACTCTTTAGATAGCTCTTTGAAAGATATTGAGCTTAACGATATAGAGGGGCTTCTTCATAGCTATCCCAATATTGCGGCTCTGTTTTTTACCGGTAAGAAAGCGCAAACTCTGTATGAGCGCAGTTTTGCTCATCTTGATATTCCTACGTTTTACCTACCCTCCCCATCTCCAGCCTATCGGGCTATGAGTTTGGAAGAAAAAGTACAAAGATGGTCAATATTAAAAGATTTTGTACGATAATGTACATTAAGAATTTTTGCTAAAGGCTTGTGTATGTTTAAAGGATTGATAGCTGCTGTTTCAACCTTTTTCCTTTCTGTTTTTTCGCCTGATGGGGGATCTGTCCATGATATAGTCTCTCAACAACATCGACAATCCTCCTCCAATATTTTGGCCAATTCCTATTTTTATTTTGATGCGCCCACCCATATCGTCGTGCATTTGGATATGGGCAAAAAGCGAGGGAGTACCGTAGCTTTAGATCAATCCCAATTGCAAAACTATGGGATTAAAAGATACTTTTTACAAGCGGACGTGGAGGTACCAAATTGTGTAATCCAAAACAACGAGGCTCAAGAGCCTATCGAGATTACAGGCAAACGCTATGTAGAGTTTGGCGTCTCATTGCTTGGCCGATGCAATGCCCAGAGCTTGACGATTCGAGGAGAGGAGATTCAGCAAAATAGTGTCGTAATCAACGGCAAAAGCTACGAAAGCGTCAAAAAAAGCGCTTTTGGCCCCTATATTTTGCACAATGCTTTAGAGCAAGAGAGGATTTTTGTCAAAATTTCGGCTCTAGACCATCAAAATAGTATGGAGGTCCAAAGTAGCAAAGAGTTTGTTTTTCAGCTAGTAGACGATCATCAAGAACAAATTGATCCATCAAAAGTAGAATGGGTGCGTATACGCTCCTTGAACGCTCAAAAGCTTTTACTGGATGTTAATGGTAGTTTGCAAGATGTCCAAGAAATAAGCGGCTCTTCCTATGGCACCTTTACTATCCGCTCCTTACATCAG
>JALWCE010000097.1:0-369 GCA_027036935.1 Nitratiruptor sp.
GAGAAAAACCTCTTTTTTGAAGATTTTTGGCTCGGTGGCTTGTGGATCGTTGATACCGAGCTTTTTGGCCAAAGGCGGCTTGACCAGTCTGTATCCTAGCACAGCGATCACCTTATCGCCAGGTTCAAGCTTGAAGTCATAAAAGAAGTTTCTTTTTTCATTGGCTTTGAGCATCGTATCCTTGACCACCTGGCGAGCCAGCCAAGGAGGGGTCGGTTTACCATTGGCTCCTAGGATCCGCACCAATTTTTCTACTTTTGTAAAGACTTTTTTCTCTCCTCGCTTCACTATCACTTTCAAAAAAGCCACACGGGCCGGATGTAAAAGCATGGCGTGGGGGATGCGGGAGTTGAGTGAGATTTCAAAGCC
>JALWCE010000097.1:379-53004 GCA_027036935.1 Nitratiruptor sp.
CCAACATCTTAGAGTGCGTATGGGCTCCCGCAAATCCGTGGAAAGCGTGGGTGGAAGTCTTTCGCAAAGTCGAGACGCTACCCTTTACCTTTGGCATATGGCAGCTGGTGCAGCGAGTGTTTTCAATTTCTCCTTTGGTATCGGTGGAGCAGACGTTGAGACCAAATTTATTGCGTTTGTGGGAGTGGCATCCCATACAGACGTTGCCTTGCAAGAAGTTTGGATTGGAGGTGTCGATCTTGTGATAGGGCGAGGCGATGTGATCTTTTCTAGCTCCAAAATATTTTTTAGGCTCTGGGCTGATGATGTTTTTGTTTGCTTTGAAGCCCGGTTCGATTTTTTTGATGCGGTGGCAGTAGGCGCAGGCGACGGCGTCGTTTTGGGTGGGGTTTTTGGGATCGGGGCCTATGCCGTTGGGCGCCATGAGCTCTTTGAGGTTGTCGGCTGCAGGGGTATGGCACCTAGCACACTTGTAGGCCCCCTTTTTGTGGAGTGGGTTTTTAAGCCAGACTGCTTTATGGATCGGGTCTTTGAAGATCGTGGCGTTGGCGTGCATGCTGGTCTGGTACTCTTTGAAGATTTTTGGGTGACAGCTTTTACAGTCGCTGTTTGGAGCGAATTTGGCAAAAGCGAGCGTGGCGCTTAGTAGTAGTATCCATTTTTTCATCGTTTCTCCTTTAGATCGATTGCCACCAGGCATCTAAATCAAATGGTATGCTACATCCATCGATATCCACTTCCATTTTGCCCTCGCTCTTTTCATCAATCTTTTTATACTCAAAATCGATGAGTTTGTAGAGTTTGACCTTTTTGAGATTGTAATCCACCATCATGTAGTACTCTACTCCTTCTTTTTGATAGGTTTGAAACTTTATCGTCGTATCTTTGAGGGCGGTGGAGGGGGAGAGGATCTCGACAATGAACTTGGGAGGCGTTCGAATGAAATCTACTATCTTTTGGCAAGTTATGGCGATATCTGGGCGAAAGACGTTGAACTCATCGATGATGTAATCAAGTTCTGCATAGATATGGCATGGTTTTTTGCATCTATCGAAAGCTTTACCAATATCTATTATGATCTTAGATAGGATAGCTTGATGAGGTCCAATAGGGCTTGGCGCCATGGCTACCGCCTCGCCATCGATCAGCTCCCAATCACCCTCCCATAGCTTGTAATCTTCATAGGTATAGGGAAGTTTGTATGCCAAACTCATTCATAGCCCCTCTCTTTTCTCTTTTTCTCAATCTCTTGGCGGCGTTTGAGTGCTTCGTTGGAGGGGGTGTTTGGATTGCTAAAGAGGGCTTTGCCATAAAGCACACACCCCTTATCTCCTGGATCACAGGTTTTTTTGAGTAGATCGCAATACTCACCTATTTGATGTGAGCAGGTCCAGCCGCTCATGGATGCTCCTTTTTGTTATAATATCGCAAAAAAGGATAGGATATGAAAAAAGTGTTTTTCTTTGCTATTGTAGCATTTTTTCTAGCAGGTTGTACTCAAGAGACCCAAAACAAGCTAGGACGTGCCATTGTCAATTGGACCGGTACCAACGGAATTTTGGAGATATACAGCGGCGGTAAAGTGGTCAGACGCATAATGGATATAGACAAAATCTCTACCGCTTATGGTACGGATGACAATCGTCCTAGACCCTATCGCTACGGGTATGGTTATATTGATCTTAATCTTGATGGGAGGTTGGAAAAGGAAGAGAGACGCAAAAAGGTCTATTTTGAGTTTAGCGACTACTCTACGCAATATCTTTTTTACGAGCATCCTTGATGGAAGTACTCGATCTTTTTAAAGAATTATTGAGCTTTCCAAGCGTTACACCGGATGATGCGGGAAGTCTCGACTTTATCAGAGAATATTTGAGTGACTATCAAGCGCTTTGGTTTAACAAAAATGGAGTAAAAAACCTCTTTTTGTACAAAAAATTTGGCAACGGGGAACATCTTTGTTTTGCTGGTCATGTGGATGTGGTGCCTCCGGGAGATGGGTGGCATAGCGATCCTTTTGAACCATTAGAGAAAGATGGCTTTATCTATGCAAGAGGTGCTCAAGATATGAAGAGTGGCGTGGCCGCTTTCGTACAAGCTGCCAAAGAGGTCCAAAATTTTACCGGCACTCTCTCGCTGCTGCTCACAAGCGATGAAGAAGGAGAAGCTAAGTGGGGAACAAAGTATGCTTTGGAAGAGCTTAAGCGTATAGATATGATTCCCGATTATGCCGTTGTGGCCGAGCCTACCTGTGAGGATCGCTTTGGCGATGCGATAAAGATTGGGCGGCGAGGCTCTATAAATGGTGTTATCGAAAAGATTGGCAAGCAAGGCCACGCCGCTTATCCTGAAAAAGCGATCAATCCTATCCATAAAGTGGCCCAAGTGCTTCCCCATATGGCCGGAGTGGATCTGGATGAGGGGGACGAGTATTTTGCTCCGAGCAAATTTGTCATCACGGATATCCGTGCCGGGATGGAGGTGACCAACGTCACGCCCGGGAAGCTGAAGATGATGTTCAACGTGCGTAACAATACCCATACTACGATGGAGGATATAGAGCGATTTGTACATCGCTACTTTGACGGAATGAACTACTCTTTAAAGCTTAGTCAAAGTGCCAAACCTTTCATGACCGATCCAAACAGCAAGATCGTACGCCTCATCGATCAAGCGATCCAAAAGATTGTGGGCATCACTCCAAAACACTCCACTGCTGGTGGGACGAGCGATGCGAGATTTTTGGCTGAATATGGCGTCAAGACGATAGAATTTGGTGTCAAAAACGATACGATCCATGCGCCTAACGAGCGCACAGCTAAAGATGAGGTAGTCAAACTCTATGAAGTATTTAAAGAAGTGATGAAAGAGTTTTAGGGGCGAAAAAGGCCCCTATATTATTGTTGTAATGCGGAGGAGACGGCTTCTTGAGCAGAGGAGGCCATACCTTTGATTTGACCAAGCGCCTTTTGAGCTTTTTGCATCAAATTCTCAGCACTAGAGCTTTGAGAGCTACTAGTTGCTTGACTGCTGCTTGTTTGACTCTTTGCACTTGAGGAGCTCTTCTCTTGTGCCACGCTTGTTTGGATACTACTGCTAGAGGCTTCACTGCTGCTTGATAGGGTAGTAGCCGTACTAGAGCTAGAACTGCTTGTAGTTTGTGTGTTGAGGCTGCTCTTACAGCTTTGTAGTTTGTCTTCTAGATCCATTATTTTATCGTCCATCGCACTGACGGCTTTGACATTGGCTCCATAGGTATAGACAAGCTCTCCGCCTTCTTTGCCTTGTTTGAAGACAAAACCTAAGAAAATGGCCAAAACGATAATAAAGAAAAGTTTGGCCAACATACCTTGAAAAGCGGCGACGATAAGACGCAGGATAAAAAGCGCTCCTATGCCGTAGAGCAGATAAATACCTAGCATCTTATGCTCTTTGAGCTCGGCTTTGCCGTCGGCATTAAGAAGCGAAAAGGTCTCGCTACCGTCATGTTTACCAGTCATTACCGCGGCGAAATAGACGCCAAAAGCCAAAAGCAGTAAAAGCGTAGAGATTACGCCTACACATTTGCGTTTGGTAAAGAGATTGACAATCTCCAAAAGCATGACGATCACGGGGATCGCTATGGCAAAGTGTACCGTTACAGGGTGTAGAAGCAGCGGTATCTCTACCGGAAGTTTGATCGAGTCGATAAGTCCAATTAGATCCATCGTTGCATCCTTTCGTAGATGTTTCGATTTGATTGTAACATAAAAATTTTTTATCCTACCTAAAAAGAACCTTTTGGTATAATTTTAAACAAAAAGGAGATAGTATGCAATCTATCCATACCGATAAGGCACCGGCGGCCATTGGCCCCTATTCTCAAGCAATTTGTGTAGATTCTTTGCTCTTTACCTCCGGTCAAATCGCTTTAAAACCAGATGGAAGCGAGGAGGTACTATCTCAAGGAGTGGAGGCCCAGACCAAGCAGGTGCTACAAAATTTGCAAAATGTGCTCGAAGCTGGGGGAAGCGGATTGGATAAAGTTATCAAAACAACTATTTTTTTGACTGATATGGAAGATTTTGGGGTAGTCAATAGAGTCTACGGAGAGTTTTTTGGCTCCCATCGTCCAGCCAGAAGTACCGTCGCTGTTAAAACCTTGCCCAAAAACGCTTTGGTTGAGATCGAAGCTATAGCCAAAGTTTAAACAAACTTTAATAAGCCTTTGGCTATCATTCGCAACTAAAATCGGCAAAGGATCGGCTAGGATGTATGCAATCATTAAAAATGGTGGAAAGCAATATAAAGTCAAAGAAGGGGATATCCTCAGACTAGACAAAATGGGTTTGGAGCCAAAGACAAAAGTAGAGTTTAAAGAGGTTTTAGCCGTCAATGACGGTGAACTTAAAGTAGGCTCTCCGTTCGTAGAGGGAGCTGTCGTAGTTGGCGAAGTCATTAATGAAGGACGGGATAAAAAAGTCATCATCTTCAAAAAAAGAAGAAGAAAAGACTCTAAAGTCAAGCGAGGATTTAGAAGAGATTTTACTCGCATTAAAATCACAGCGATCAACGCATAAGGAGAAGAAATGGCTCATAAGAAAGGTCAGGGGAGTACCCAGAATAACCGCGATAGTGCGGGTCGCCGCTTAGGCGTGAAAAAATTTGGCGGAGAGTTCGTACGGGCTGGCAACATCATCATTCGACAAAGAGGCACCAAAGTCCATCCGGGCAACAATGTAGGTCTTGGAAAAGATCATACCATTTTTGCCCTGATCGATGGATTTGTCAAATTTGAGCGATACGGCAAAGACAGACAAAAAGTCTCCGTATATCCTGCAGAATAAGCCTTTTGGCTTATTCACACAACTACCTCTTTCTTCATCTTTTAAGGATTATTCCATGTTTATAGATAGTGTCGAACTCACCGTCCATTCGGGTAAAGGCGGCCAAGGGGCTGTAAGCTTTCGGAGAGAAAAGTTTGTACCAAAAGGCGGGCCTGATGGAGGGAATGGGGGCAAAGGGGGGGATGTCTATTTTGTAGTGGACAAAAATACTCATACCCTCTCCCACTATAAGGGTAAAAGAGTGCTTAAGGCCCAAAACGGCCGTCCAGGTGAGGGGCGACGCAAGCATGGGAAAAACGGCGAAGATTTGGTATTGATCGTACCTCCGGGTACTCAGGTGTATGATGCCGATACGGGAGAGCTGCTGCTTGATTTGGTAGAAGATGGTCAAAAGAGGCTCTTTTTAGAAGGGGGCAAGGGGGGCAAAGGCAATTGGCACTTTAAAAGTGCTTCCAATCAGCGGCCCACCTACGCCCAGCCCGGACTTCCCGGCAAGAGCCGCCATATTAGGTTAGAGCTCAAACTCATCGCCGATGTGGGATTAGTAGGATTTCCCAATGTGGGCAAATCCACTCTTATCTCTACTCTTTCTAATGCCAAACCTGAAATAGCCAACTATGAGTTTACGACCCTAACGCCAAAGCTAGGAGTAGTGCGAGTAAGCGAGTATGAGAGCTTCGTGATGGCCGATATTCCCGGTATCATTGGAGGGGCCAGTGAGGGCAAAGGGCTTGGACTGCAGTTTTTGCGTCATATCGAGCGTACCAAGAGCCTTTTGTATATGATAGATATCTCAAGTTATCGAGATCCAATCGCCCAGTTTAAAACGCTTCAAAAAGAGCTTAAAAATTTTAGCCAAGAGCTGGCCAAACGAAATTTTGCTATCGCTTTGACAAAGATCGATACTTTTGATGCGCAAGAGGCCAATGCAAGGATCCAAAACTTCATTGAGGGCCTTGGTCTACGTCCTGGTGGTCACAATCGCTATGGGCTGGATGAAAGGTATCTCTATTATCTGCAAGATCTAGAAGAGTACGATCCGGCCAAACCATACTTTATCTTTCCTATCTCCGCAGTAGCCAAGATCAATATCGAGCCTTTGAAATATGCTTTGTATGATCTGGTCAAGAAAGTTAGAGATGAGAAGAGTCGTTCTTAAAGTAGGCAGTGCGGTCCTAACGGAAAATGGAGGATTGGCCAAAGAGCGGATGAGCAATCTTGTGGAGCTTTTGGCCAAGCTTACCAAAGACAAAGAGGTGATTTTAGTCAGTAGCGGAGCAGTAGCGGCCGGTTATACACTCGTGCCTTTAGAGCGATCCAAAGTGGCCAACAAACAAGCCCTTGCGGCTATCGGTCAGCCTCTTTTGATGCGTAGTTACCAAAAAAAATTGGAGCGTTTTGGCATTCCCGTGGCTCAAGTTCTCCTAAGTGCGGACGATTTTGACAGCCGAAAGCGTACCCATCACGCCAAGCAAGCAATCGAAGTATTGCTACAAAATGGAGTGATTCCCATCATCAACGAAAATGATGTGACCGCAACAGAGGAGCTCGTTTTTGGCGATAACGATCAGCTCTCTGCCCATGTGGCCTACTATTTTAATGCGGATATGCTAGCTATTTTGAGCGATATCGATGCCCTTTATGATAAAGATCCCAAGAAGCATCCAGATGCCCAGCCCCTGCGAGTGGTAGAAAAAATCCCTCAAGAGCTTTTAGAGCAGCGCTGTAATCCAAACCACTCCTTTGCCACGGGAGGGATTGTTACTAAACTAAAAGCCGCCAAGTTTTTGACTAAACGGGGTAAACCGATGTTTTTGGCTAGTGGTTTTAATCTCAAAGATGCTCAGAGCTTTTTACTTGAGGGCCGCCACGAGGGAGGGACGCTCTTCTTACCTGAGCGGTGCGGATGAGAAGCTATCTTGTTCCTTCTCGCATCGACTTTTCTTTTCATCAAACGCCAAAAAGCTTTTTTGTTGAGGAGATAGGGGCTAGAAATTTTGGTCAAAAGGGACGTTTTGCCATAGTTAAAGTCCAAAAAGAGGGACTCTCCACATGGGAGTTGGTACGAATATTTGGCTCTTTTTTGCAAGAGCAGGTAGGGTATGCCGGGCTTAAGGACAAAAACGCCACGACGATTCAATATTTGAGTTTTCCCGCATCTCATCTAAGAAGACTTGCCAAATTTTCCCACCCTCATATCAAAATCATTCAGGTACAAAGGAGCAATAGGCCTCTTCGTATGGGAGATCTTCTGGGCAATCGGTTTGGTATCTGGATCGATAGAGTCGATACCAAAAAGTTTAGTCAGCTTCAAAAAGCTTTGGATAAGATCGTACAACAAGGTTTGCCCAACTATTTTGGCTATCAGCGTTTTGGCCAAAAGGCCTTGGAGCAGGCACGAGCTCTCATAGAGGGGGATTTTTTTACAAGAGACAAAAAGCTGGAGCGGATGCTGCTTTTTGCCTATCAAAGCGATCTTTTTAATAGATGGTTGGATGAGCGGATCAGAATGAGTGAAAATGGTCGCTTTAAGCTACTCTGGGGTGATGTCTATCAAGCAGATTCCAAGCTCTTTACTCCTACACAGATTCCGTTAAAGGATTTTTTGGCCAAAAAAATTATGGTTACGGGACTGCTGTGTGGCTCCAAAGTCTATTTGGCTCAAGGAGAGGCTAGAAAGATAGAGGCTCAATATGAGGAGCTTTTACCTTTACGGGGTCAAAGACGAGCCGCCCTTGTATACCCTCAAGATGTAAAAATGCGCCATATCCAAGATCGAGCTTATCTTGAATTCACCTTACCCAAGGGAAGCTACGCTACCATTTTATTAGAAAACTTAGCCGGTAAAAAGATCGATTACAAAGGATTGGCATGAGAGTTGTTTTTATGGGTACGCCAGAATATGCGACGAAGATTTTGCAAAGTCTGCTCAAAAGTGTTGAGGTCGTGGGTGTATTTACCCAGCCAGACAAGCCGGTGGGACGAAAGCAGCTCCTTACGCCCCCAAACGTAAAGCGCTTTCTATTGGATAATGGATTAGATATCCCTCTTTTTCAGCCTCCAAATCTCAAAGATTCAAAGATTGCACAAGAGATTAAAAGGGTACAACCCGATTTTATCGTAGTTGCGGCCTATGGACAGATATTGCCAAAAAGTATCCTCTCCATCGCCCCTTGTATCAATCTCCACGCCTCTTTACTGCCCAAATACCGAGGGGCAAGTCCCATCCAGCAAGCACTGCTTGAGGGTGAGAAGATCACCGGAGTGACGGCGATGCTTATGGACGAGGGGCTTGATACGGGCGATATCCTCGCCTATTGCGCTTATCCTATCAAGCCAAAAGATACTGCAATCACTCTTTTTAATACCCTTGCCGATCTAGCGGCCAAACTCACTCCCAAAGTACTGCAACAATACCAAAAGCTCCAAGCCCTGCCTCAATGGGAAGTGGATGCGAGCTATTGCAAGAAGATTAAAAAAAGCGACGGACTTGTAGAGTTTGAGGACGCCAAAGAGATCTATGACAAGTATCGAGCTTTTATTGTGTGGCCCGGGATATTTCTCGCAAGCGGACTCAAACTAAAAAAAATAGAGCTTGTGGATACCAGTAGCTCCAATAGGCCTGGGCGTATCGAAGCGATAGAGTCAGATGGTGTGGTGGTAGGGTGCGCTAAAGGTCGAATAAAGCTTCTTCGAGTACAGCCCCCCTCAAAAAGAGAGATGGAGGCGCTTGATTATATCAGAGGCAAAAGGATCGGTATTGGAGATACGCTGGTTTGATGTATTGGATTCGAGCCAAAAAAGGTTGATCGAGGATATCAAAGCTAAAAGAGTTCAACCGCCAATAGTCTACGCTACCACCCATCAACGAGCCGGTATTGGTAGCAGAGGTAATAGCTGGATAGGCCAAAAAGGAAATCTCTTTTTCTCTTTTGCTCTGCAGATAAAGGATCTGCCAAGCGATCTACCGCTTCAGTCGGCAGCTTTATATTTTATGTTTCTTTTTAAAGAGATTTTAGCTCGCAAGGGCTCTAGGGTTTGGCTCAAATGGCCCAACGATTTGTATATTGATCACAAAAAATGTGGCGGATGCGTCACACATAAAATAGGTCAGACTCTTATTTGCGGCATAGGTCTTAATAGCTATGTAGCTCCTGAAAGTTTTGGAGTTTTAGATATACAAATAGACCATCAAGAGCTTTTAAAAGAGTATTGTGATCTCTTGGCATCTCAAATCTCATGGAAGCAAATTTTTAGCAAATATGAGATAGAATTTCAAAAAAGTAGAGGATATACCACGCATATTGGCGATCGGATAGTGACGCTTCAAGAGGCCTCTTTAGCCGAGGATGGTGCTTTGATACTCAAAGGAGAAAGGATATATACCCCAAGATGAGAGAGATCATAGCCATAGCCAATCAAAAAGGGGGAGTGGGGAAGACGACCACGGCGGTCAATCTAGCAGCCTCCTTGGCCAAAGAGGGCAAAAACGTACTTTTGATCGATGCGGACCCGCAGGCCAATGCAACGACGAGTTTGGGATTTAGTAGAAACGAGTATGAGTTTAATATCTATCATGTGATGATTGGTACAAAAAAGCTCTCTCAAATCATTCTTAAAACCGATGTGAAAAATCTCTTTTTGGCTCCTTCAAATATAGGTTTGGTAGGGATTGAGAAAGAGTTTTACAACCAAAGCGAAAGGCGAGAGCTTATGCTCAAAGAAGCGATATCAGAAGTAATAGGAGAGTATGATTATGTAATCATCGATTCCCCTCCCGCTTTAGGTCCTATGACGATCAACGCTCTTAGTGCCGCTCACTCAGTTATTATTCCTATTCAGTGTGAGTTTTTTGCTCTAGAGGGGCTGGCCCAGCTGCTCAATACCATACGACTTATTAGAAAGACGATTAATCCTAGCTTAAAGTTGAAAGGTTTTTTACCTACGATGTATAGCCGTCAAAATAATCTCTCCAAACAGGTGCTAGCGGATTTGACCCACCATTTTAACGATAAACTTTTCAAAGACCAAAAAAATGCCGCGTATATCGTTATACCAAGAAATGTTCGGCTTGCTGAAAGCCCAAGTTTTGGTAAACCCGTCATAGAGTACGATAAGAATTCCACGGGCTCTTTGGCCTATAGGACTTTAGCTAAAATCATTTTGGAAAATGCCCATGAGTAGAAAAAAAGGTCTTGGCAGAGGTTTGGGAGCTATTTTAAGCGAGGTGCGTAGTGCCTATGAAAAAGAGATTCCTAAAAAAGAGATGGTAGAGATTGATGTGGATGCCATACGGACCAATCCATTTCAACCAAGAAAGCATTTTGATGAGGAGTCGTTGCATGAGTTGGCCGAATCGATCAAAAGCCACGGCCTTTTACAGCCGGTGGTGGTAATAGAGGACTTAGATGGTTACGTGCTCATAGCCGGAGAGAGGCGTTTACGGGCGAGTAAGATAGCCGGACTCTCCAAGATCAAAGCGGTGGTGGCGGAGATAGATAAAACGAAATTTCGCGAGTTTGCCCTTATAGAAAATATACAACGAGAGGATCTCAAACCCCTTGATCTTGCCCAAAGTTACAAAGAGCTGATCGAGGAGTATGGCATTACGCAAGAGCAGCTTGCCTCTATCGTAAAAAAAAGCCGCACCCATATTACCAATACGCTGCGACTTTTAGGACTTTGCGAATATACCAAGAGCGCTTTGCAAGCGGGAAAAATTACCCCGGGTCACGCTAAAGTGTTGGTAGGGCTTAAAGAGAGCGAGCAAAAGCTTCTTACCGATACCGTCGTTGAGCAAAAAGTGAGCGTACGGGAGCTGGAGGGATTGATTCGAAAAATTAAAAAGGCTCGCACTGTTACAAAAAGTGATAATCAAACCTTTCTCTCCACGGAGCTCCAAAACTTGGTAGAGAGGCTTCAAAACCTCGGTTTTAAGGCCAAAGCGATGAAAAACGGAGTACAGATCCTTTTTGAAAACGAAAAGGATTTGGATCTTTTTCGCAGCCGTTTTTCATAATTTAATCTTTTTATATAGTTAAGTGTGATAAAATCCGACCAAATTTGAAGTAAGGGAGAGGTATGTTAGATATCAGTGTAGGACTGATGGTTTTTGTCGCTGTCGTCTTTTTCGTTTTGCTCTTTTTGCTCAATGGGTGGCTATATCGTCCCCTTTTGCGTTTTATGCAAGAGAGAGAGGAGAGCATACGAAGAGATCTTGAGAATGCGCAAAGTAGCGAATCTGGAGCGCAGGAGCTTTTGGAAAAGGCCGAGAAGATTTTGAGCGATGCGAAACATGAAGCCTCTAAGATGAAGCAAAAGGCTTTGGATGAGCTCAAGGCCCAAATTGCTCAGCAGATCGAAGAAAAAAGAGTCGAATTGAGTAAAAAAGAGGAGGAGTTTTTAAAACAGCTCGCTCAAGAGGAGAAGAATATCAAGAGTGCTCTTATTTCTCAAATGCCGCTTTTTAAAGAGGCGCTCAAAGCCAAATTTAACAAACTGTAAAAGGAGAGGGTGTGAGTATTCGATTCGTCTATATGCTCCTTTTCGCTTCGAGCTGGCTCTTTGCCGGTGAGAGTGGAGGAACCGATTTTATACCAAGGACGGTGAACTTCCTCATTTTCGTAGCTATCTTGTACTACCTTGCGGCCGAACCGGTTAAAAATTTCTTTAAAAACCGGAGCGCTTCTATAGCGGTGCTATTGGAGGAGGTGCAAACCAAGCTCAAAAAAGCCAAAGAGGAAAAAGAGCTCGCTCAAGCCAAGTTGGCCGAAGCGGAGCAGTTGGCCAAAGAGATTTTGGAAACTACTAAAAAAGAGATAGAGATAATGACCAAAGAGCTCAAAGAGCATGCTGAACAAGAAATTGCCCTGCTTGAGCGCTCTTTTGAAGAAAACTTGGAGTTAGAGCGGCGTAAGCGGGTGCGCCAGATCGTACAAGAAGTTTTAGAAGAGCTTTTTGAAGATAAACAGCTGGCTTTGGATAAAGAGAAGTTTATCAACCTGATTGTGAAGAAGGTGGCGTAATGGAAGAGTTGATTGCAAAGCGGTATGTTAAAGCTTTGGTAGAAAGTTGCGACGAAAAGGAGTTGGAGGAGATTGAAGCCTATTTGATGGCTTTGGCCACACTTTTTAAAGATTGGAAAGTAAAGGAGGTCCTCATCTCTCCTGAAGTGAGTGAGGAGGAGAAACTCAAGCTTTTGCTCGAACCTTTGCAAGGAGCGAACAAAAAGCTTGTAAATCTCATCAAACTTCTAGCTCAGAAAGGACGTCTGAACATTATCCCCGCAATGGCTAGGGAGCTTAAAGATAGATTGGCCTTGATGAAAAGAAGCTTTGAGGGTCGGGTATATTCTGAGTTTGAACTCTCCAAAGATGAGTTGGCTAAAATAGAAGAGGCTCTTGAGAAGAGATTACAAGCTAAGGTAAAGCTCTCCCAAGGGGAGGAGAAGTATGACGGAATCAAAGTAGAAGTGGATACTGTGGGCGTAGAGATAGAGTTTTCTAAAAGCAAGATTAAAAAACAGCTGATCGAAAACATACTCAAAGCAATATAGAAAGGAGAAAACGTGGCACAAAAGTTACAAGCGGATGAGATCAGTGCGATCATAAAAGAGCGTATTGAGAATTTTGAACTCAAGATCGATGTGGAGGAGACCGGTAAAGTCATCTCTTTTGGCGATGGGGTGGCGAAAGTCTATGGCCTCAATAATGTTATGGCCGGGGAGATGCTTGAGTTTGAAAACGGCGATAAAGGGATGGCTTTGAACCTTGAAGAGGCTGACGTGGGTGTGGTCGTCCTCGGTCGGGGTGAAGGTATTAGAGAAGGTAGCAGTGTCAAAAGACTTGGCAAACTACTCAAAGTCCCTGTCGGTAAAGAGATGGTGGGTCGTATCATTAACGCTATCGGTGAGCCAATCGATGGCAAAGGCCCGATCGAAGCCAAAGAGTACCGATACGTTGAAGAAAAAGCACCTGGTATCATGGCTAGAAAATCGGTTCATGAGCCGCTTCAAACCGGTATCAAGGCGATCGACGCCCTCGTGCCTATTGGTAGAGGACAGCGAGAGCTCATTATCGGGGATAGACAAACAGGTAAAACCACTGTGGCGATCGATACGATCATCAACCAAAAAGGCCAAGATGTTATTTGTATCTATGTAGCCGTAGGCCAAAAGCAGTCTACCGTAGCGCAGGTAGTCAAAAAACTCGAAGAGCATGGGGCTATGGATTATACTATTGTGGTCAACGCTGGAGCGAGTGAGCCTGCGGCATTGCAATATCTAGCGCCGTATACTGGCGTAACCATTGGTGAGTATTTTAGGGACAATGCCCAGCACGCTTTGATTGTCTACGACGATTTAAGCAAGCATGCCGTAGCCTATCGTGAAATGTCACTCATTCTTAGACGACCACCAGGACGTGAAGCCTATCCGGGGGATGTTTTTTATCTGCACTCAAGACTTCTTGAGCGAGCGGCCAAGCTTAATGACAAACTAGGAGCTGGAAGTTTGACGGCTTTGCCTATCGTCGAGACACAGGCTGGAGACGTATCCGCATATATTCCAACAAACGTCATCTCCATCACAGATGGTCAGATATTTTTGGAATCTGATCTTTTTAACGCTGGTATCCGACCGGCCATTAACGTAGGTCTCTCCGTTTCACGAGTTGGTGGTGCGGCTCAGATCAAAGCGATGAAACAAGTCGCTGGTACATTGCGACTCGATCTGGCTCAATATCGAGAGCTTGAGGCTTTTGCTCAGTTTGCAAGCGATTTGGACGAAGCGAGCCGAAAGCAGCTTGAGCGGGGTATGCGAATGGTTGAGATCCTCAAACAGCCTCCATACTCTCCACTGCCCGTAGAAAAGCAAGTAGTTATCATTTATGCCGGCGTCAACGGCTATTTAGACGATATTCCAGTGAGTGCGGTGAGCAAATTTGAGCAAGAGCTCTATAGCTTTATCGAGGCTAAATATCCACAAATTTATGAGATGATTCGAGAAAGAAAAGCTCTTGACGATGAGATCAAACAGCTTTTGAACAAGGCGATCGAAGAGTTCAAGGCGGGCTTTAGCGCCGAATAAGGAATAGAGTATGGCAAATTTAAAAGATATCAAAAGAAAGATCGGTAGCGTCAAGAATACGCAAAAAACCACCAGAGCTATGAAGCTGGTCTCTACGGCCAAGCTTCGCCGTACCGAAGAGGTGGCAAAAAGAAGCCGATTTTTTGAAGATGCGATCAATCAAACCCTAAGCGAAATCGCCGCATCGATCAACCAGTATAAAGTAGGCGGTATCAAGGGACGCTACTTTGAAAAGCCTGAAATTCAAGGGGTGGTGGATATTCTCTTCATCACCGCCGATAAAGGGCTGTGTGGCGGTTTTAACTATCAAACTATCAAAACCGTGCGCAATTTGCTCCAAGAGTATGAGAAAAAGGGGACTAAAGTCCGTCTTAAAGCGGTAGGTAAAAAAGGGATCGAGTTTTTTAGCTTTCAAGGGTATGAGTTGGCAGATAGCGTTATAGGTCTTAGCTCTAGTCCAGATTACAAAGAGGCAGCCGCTTTTATATCCCGCTCGGTGCAAGATTATCTAGATGAAAAGATTGACGGCGTAATATTGGTACACAATGGGTATAAAAATATGATCACGCAAGAGATCAAAGTCGTGAATCTCTTGCCTATTGATACGAGTAAATTTGAAGGGAGCGCTCCATCCTCTTTGATTGAGCTAGAGCCTGATGAGAGTGAAAAAGTGCTTGAGTCTTTGATCAATAAATATATCGAGTTTAATATGTATTACGCACTTATTGATTCTTTGGCCGCCGAGCACAGTGCAAGAATGCAAGCGATGGATGCGGCAACCAAGAACGCCAAAGAGATGGTGGAATCTTTGACGATTTCTTACAATAAAGCACGACAAGAATCCATTACCACAGAGCTAATTGAGATTATCAGTGGTATGGAAGCAATGAAATAATAAAGGAGAAAGGTAATGGCAAACAAAAAGGGAACTATTATCCAAGTCATGGGTCCCGTTGTCGATGTGGATTTTGAAGATTATCTACCGGCGATCAACGAAGCCCTTGAGATGACTTTGGAGGTCGAAAACAAAGAGATCAAGCTCGTACTCGAGGTAGCGGCACACTTGGGAGATCACAGAGTACGAACGATCGCTATGGATATGACCGATGGGTTGGTGCGAGGTATGGAGGTCGAAGCGACTGGAGCTCCTATCAAAGTCCCAGTAGGGGAAGAGGTGCTGGGGCGAATTTTTAACGTTATTGGCGAACCTATCGATGAGGGTGGTCCCGTAGAGGCAAAAGTAAAATGGTCAATACACAGAAGTGCACCCCCTTTTGAAGACCAAAGTACCAAACAAGAGATTTTTGAGACCGGTATTAAAGTAGTCGATCTCCTGGCTCCTTATATGAAAGGGGGAAAAACGGGACTCTTTGGCGGGGCCGGTGTTGGTAAGACCGTTATTATTATGGAGCTTATCCACAATGTGGCCTTTAAACACTCTGGATACTCCGTCTTTGCGGGAGTTGGCGAGCGTACGAGAGAAGGGAACGACCTCTATTATGAGATGAAAGAGTCCAACGTTTTGGATAAAGTTGCCTTGTGCTATGGTCAGATGAATGAGCCTCCGGGTGCGAGAAACAGAATCGCTCTTACTGGTCTTACAATGGCTGAGTATTTTCGAGATGAGATGGGCCTAGACGTGTTGATGTTTATCGACAATATATTCCGATACGCCCAAGCCGGTGCTGAGATGTCCGCGCTTCTTGGACGAATTCCTTCAGCCGTTGGGTATCAGCCAACACTTGCTAGTGAAATGGGACGGCTCCAAGAACGGATTACATCGACTAAAAAGGGCTCTATTACTTCGGTCCAGGCGGTTTATGTACCAGCAGATGACCTCACAGACCCTGCACCCGCTTCTGTTTTTGCCCACCTTGATGCGACGACGGTTCTTAATAGACGGATTGCAGAAAAGGGTATCTATCCGGCGGTAGACCCCCTTGATAGTACTTCACGAATGCTTGATCCCAATATTGTAGGAGAAGAGCACTACAATGTAGCCCGTGGAGTGCAGCAAGTACTGCAAAAATATAAAGATCTTCAAGATATTATTGCCATCTTGGGTATGGATGAGCTCTCTGAAGAGGATAAGCTTATCGTAGAGCGAGCGAGAAAGATTGAGCGATTCTTGTCCCAACCTTTCTTTGTTGCGGAGGTCTTTACTGGATCGCCCGGAAAATATGTAACGCTTCAAGAGACAATTGAGGGCTTTAAAGGTATTTTAGAAGGAAAGTATGACGATCTTCCAGAAGCCGCTTTTTATATGGTAGGAAATATTCAAGAGGCTTTGGAAAAAGCAGAAAAATTAAAAGCCAAGCAATAATAAACTCTTGGCTTTCTAGTCTATAAAGGATAAGATGGATGGATACTTTAAAACTTGAAATTGTTACGCCTGAGGGTCTTATCTTCCAAAGTAATGTCAAAAGCGTAACGTTTCCTGGAGAAGAGGGAGAGTTTGGCGTATTGCCCAAGCACGCTTCACTCCTCTCTTTGCTCAAACCAGGAGTGATCGAAATCACTCTACCCGATGGCAAACAAGAGTCCATCGTCATCAATTGGGGCCATGTAAAAGTGGATGAAAATAAGGCGGTCGCATTGGTTGAAGGCGCTATTCCTTTGGCTGGCGGGAGTGAGAGTGAGATTGCAAAACGCATAGAAGAGGCGAAAAAACTGCTTGAGAGTGCAAGCGATAGCAAAGCGGCCTTGGCAGCCGTAGAAGCTCGAATAGAAAAAGCGGCGAAAATTATTTGATGAACCGATCCTTTGCACTGCTGCTTGATTATATCGACAAAAGTAATGCTATTACGATAGGAGTTTTGATTCTCCTATCGTTGTATTTCATTTTGGTTAATTCCATATTTTTGTACCGTTATCTTCTTCTTCGGATGCGCTTGCAAAGGGAAAAACTCTCATTAGAGACGATTCAGATAGGGAGTAAACAGCCTACGATGAACTCTTTTTTGCATCGATGTTTGGCCAACATAAAGCTCGATACCAAAGGTGCGGAGTACTGTATCTTTCAAGCCACTACGGAAAATACCAAAGGGCTTACCTTTTTATCCATCGCTGCTTCTACATCCCCTTTTATTGGACTTTTTGGTACCGTTGTCTCTATTTTGGAAACCTTTTTTGTTATGGGCTCTTCCAAAGCGAGCTTAGCCGCCATCTCCGCTTCTATCGGCGAGGCATTGATCGCTACGGCCGCTGGAATATTTGTGGCCGTTTTTGCCTATACGTATCATTTGCTTTTAAAAAGAAAAGCTTTTGAGCTTATCTCTTACTTGCGTATGCAGCTTGATCTTTTAATGGGATGAAGATGCTGTTTGATTGGGAGGAAAAGCCAGAGCTCAATATCACTCCGCTTGTAGATGTGATGCTAGTACTTTTGGCGATACTAATGGTGGCTACTCCAGCTATCGTCTATCAAGAAGATATTAATCTTCCTCAAGGCTCAAAGACTAAGGCGTATGAGAAGCAAGCTAGTATCAAAATAAAAATTGATGCCAAAAAAGAGATATTTCTTGGGAAGCAGCGCTTTAATTTTGCCAATTTTGCCGATAGTTTTATCCTCTACGCCCAAAGTATGGATAAAAAGACTCCCGTTTATATCAGTGCGGACAAAACGCTCTCATACGGCGATGTGATGTATATCCTCAAAACTATCAAAGAAGCGGGATTTTCAAAAGTTTCGCTTATTACCAATGGATAGATTTTATAAATTTATTTCATTTTTTGTATCTTTAATTTTTTATTTTGTAATCGTAGGTTTTTTGATCACTCATTTTACAAATAGCCAATCGATTAAAAAAATCGAATTTAAGGCCCAGTCGATCGATGTTTATCTAAGCCCGCCTACTCCAAAGCCCCAAAAAGTACTCCCCAAGAAGCCTCCTAAACCAAAACCACAAAAGAGGATGCCGGCAAAAAAAGAAGGATCGAGCGCGCCAAAACGGAGCTCCTCTCTTAAAGATCTGTTTGCCTCTGTCGATACGAAGAGGTTGAAGAGTCATAAAACCCCGCGAAAAAAAAGTGTACGACCAAGTAGAGTAAGAGGGGAGGGGTCTAAAAAGGCGCAAAAACTTTTAGATCGGCTTCGTCTCAAAGAGTATCAGCCCTCTGCAAAGCGATCCATAAAATCGATCCAAGGGGAGAAAGATCCCTATTTACAAAAAATCTATAAGATATTGTATATGTACTGGATTCCATCGCAATTGAGTGCGGGTAACAGAGCGAAAGTTAAAATTACCATCGATTCAAATGGGCAGATGCGCTACAAAGTACTACGCTACTCCTCCAGCGAGATTTTCAATCAGGAGCTAGATCGATATCTACAGATTATGCGAATGCAAACTTTTCCCAAACCAGATAGATCAAGAGAGTTTGTAGTCTATTTTGAAGCAAAAGAGTAGGTTAATTTTTTTATGTTACAATCTATAACAAAAAAGAGGTGCCATGCGTCTATTTATTCTCATTTTGTGTATGACTTTTTCTCTTTTTGCCTCCGATTTAACTTTAGAAATCGTCAAAGATGTAGGAAATCTTCCCAAAATCGCTATCGAAGTATCTCCTGAGAGTATCGAGGGAAAAATTGGCCAAAAATTTTTTAAACTGCTCCTTGGCGATCTTAAAGTAACCTCTCATTTTGATCCGATCTCATCCTCAATAGAGTATGCGAGAATTCTTGATCCCATTGATTATGCAAAGTATAAAGATGTAGCGTATCTTTTGCGCTATAAACTTTTTTACGATGATTTTGGCGATTTAGAGGCTAGAGCTGTGGTCTACGATATCAAAACCTCTAAACCGCTTTTTCAAAAGCTCTATCGTCTTAGGGATAAAAAGCGCTACCCTTTTATAGCTCATAAAATTGTGTATGATTTTAACGAGGCTCTCCATTTTCCCGATGTGGCTTTTTTGAAAAGTTTTGTCATATTTGCCAAGTACATAGCTCCAAAGCGTTCAGATATCGTACTGAGCGACTATACCCTCACATACCAAAAAACTATTGTGCACGGAGGGCTAAATATCTTTCCAAAGTGGGCGGATAAAGAGCAGCGATCCTTTTACTATACCGATATGCAGGGGCGGCCTACCCTGTATAGAGTCGATATCTACAAAGGGGTTCGCACAAAGATTTTAAGCGGTGAGGGGATGCTGGTCTGTTCAGATGTGAGTGAGGATGGGAGTCGATTGCTCTTGACTATGGCCCCTAAGGATCAGCCTGATATCTATGAGTACAATCTCCATACTCACGCTCTGCGACGGGTGACAAGATATCCGGGGATCGATGTTAACGGCAACTATATAGAAGATGGGGCAAGAGTAGTGTTTGTTTCCGATCGTTTAGGCAATCCTACCATATTTGCTAAGCGCATAAACTCTGATGCGGTGGAGAGGATTGTCTATCATGGTAAAAACAACAGTGCCCTTAATAGTTTTGGTCACTATATCGTCTATTCGAGCCGAGAGAGCAACAACGCTTTTGGCCCAAATACCTTTAATCTCTATCTAACCTCCACTACGAGCGATTATATTAGGCGTCTTACGGCCAATGGAGTCAATATTTTCCCAAGATTCTCAAGTGATGGTGAGACGATCCTTTTTATCAAAGAGTTTCAAAGACAAACGGCTCTTGGAGTGATTCGTCTTAAATATAATAAAAGTTATCTTTTTCCCTTATATACTGGTAAGATTCAGTCTATTGACTGGTAATTGAGATAAGTTTTTGATAAAATAGGTAAAATTTGGTAAAAGGATGGATTAATGATAAATAAAAATTTATGGTTTGGTTTATTTGTGGCGGCTTTTTTGATTACAGGATGTGCGAAAAAAAGCGTAGAGATAGAAGCTCCCCAAGGTCACGCTCCTACTCAAGAGCAGGCTAGCGAAGTGAATGAAGGTTCTGGTATCAAATCAGTAGGAGAGATGTCTGAGGAGTCTATGACGCAAGAGGAGAAATTGCGTCAGATGAAAATGATCGAATCCCAAGCCAAAAAGATCTATTTTGATTTTGACAAATACAATATCCGACCTGATCAAATGCCGCGAGTAGAGTATGATGCACAGCTTTTTAATAGACCTGAGGCCAAGCCTTTTGGTATCAAAGTAGAGGGCAACTGTGATGAGTGGGGGACGGATGAGTACAATTACGCTTTGGGACTTAAGCGTGCAAAAAGTGTACGGGATGCGTTGGAGGCCAAAGGGGTCGATCCTAAACGTATGAGTATCATTAGTTACGGAGAAAGTAATCCAGTATGTACAGAGCATACAAAAGAGTGTTGGGCCAAAAACCGACGGGTAGAGTTTGAACTTATTCCATAGTCAAATAGGTATTATGAAAAAGCTGCTGTGTATAAGTATCGCTTTTACTTTTGCTCTTTTTGCCTCTGAGCCCTCAGCTTTTGAGGCGGGAGACATCGACGCTCCCAATCCATACGGGTTGACCAAAGATGAAAAGGCGATTTGGCAAAATAGACAGGAGATAAAAGAGCTCAAGCAAAAACTCTATCTTTTGCAAAACAAAACCAATACTTTAGAACAAAAACTTGTGGGGCTGCGGTCGGTGGTAGAGGGCGTAGATGAGCGATTGAGAAAGATTGAGAAAAATCTTTCAAATCCTCAAAATGATCTTAGATCCCAAGTAGCTCTTATTCAAAAAGATCTCAATACGACTATCACCGTCCAAAAAGAGAATTTTACCCAAATCAAAAAGATACTCAAAGAGCTCTCCTCTATGATCGATAAGATCAATAACAGCTATGTCTCCAAATCGGAGTTTCGCTCTGAGCTAAGAAGACTTTATGCAATGGTGGAGAAAAAGAGGCTCTCCTCCAAAAGCGGCGCCCAGCTTTTCAAAGAGGCAAGAGCGGCTTATCGGGCCCATAGATACGATAAAGCTAAAGAGCTTTTTGAAGCCACTCTTGCAAAAAGATATAAACCGGCTTCTAGCCATTTTTACTTGGGGGAGAGCTGCTACTATACCAAGCAGTATCAATGTGCGATAGAGCACTATAAAAAAAGCGCCTCTTTATATGCGAAAGCTTCTTATATGCCGACGCTTTTATTACATACGGCTATTTCGCTTGAGCGGCTTGGCGACAAGAAAAACGCTAAAAAGTTTTATGAAAATCTTCTTCAGTTCTATCCCCGCTCCAAATCGGCTAAGATTGCCAAAAAGCATCTTGAAAAGCTAAAATAAGTTGTTAATAGTAGTACAAGGTTAATTTGTTAAAATCATCCTACAAATTCACAAAAAGGTAATTTTATGGCAATTGCAGACAACAATGTAGTGGGTATCGAGTACACCGTCAAAGACGCAAAAACCGGTGAAGTGATCGATAGCAACGTAGGTCAAAAGCCCCTTAAATTTATTATGGGTAAAAATCAGATTATTCCGGGTCTTGAGAAAAAGATCAAAGAGATGAATGTAGGAGAAAAGGCTGATGTACTTGTTCCTGCCGAAGAAGCCTACGGTCAAAAAGATGAAAATGCGGTACAAACTCTTCCAAGAGAGCAATTTGCGGGAATCGATCTGCAAGAGGGGATGACTTTGTATGGCCAAGGTGAAAATGGCGAAACCGTACAAGTGACCGTGAAATCTTTTAACGATAAAGAGGTAACAATCGATTTCAATCATCCTTTGGCTGGTAAAGATCTAATGTTTACTGTAGAGGTCAAAGAGGCCAGAGAAGCTACTCCCGAAGAGGTAATGACTGGGCAAGTACAAGAAGACGAACATTGTGGCAGCGGCAGCTGCGGTTGTAGCCACTAATTTTTGGGCCTTTGGCCCATCTTCTTCCTCCAATCCAATCCTTAAAATCAAACTGCTATAATACTCCTTAAAAAAGGAGTTTTGATGAAACGTATCGCACTACTCTATCCCGGTCAGGGAAGTCAAAAAGTTGGTATGGGAAAAGATTTTTACGATAACTCCTCTTTGGCCAAAGAGATGGTTCAAAAAGCTAGCGATAGACTTGGCCAAGATATAACCAAACTTCTTTTTGAACCAAACGATAATTTAAATCAAACCCAATGGACTCAGCCAGCCATCTTGCTTGTAAGCTCCATCGCTACCACACTGCTCAAAGAAGGGGTTGACTTTAGGGCTCGGTATGCTCTGGGCCACTCGTTGGGTGAATTTAGTGCATTGGTGGCAGTGGAGGCTTTGGGATTTGAAGATGGAGTAGAGCTAGTGCACAAAAGAGGGGAGTTTATGAGCCAAGCGGCTAGAGGTGAAGATGGTGGTATGATGGTGGTAATGGGCCTTGGGGATGAAGAGGTAGAGCAAATTTGTACACAAGCGCGCAATGAGGGCAAACGGGTCTGGCCGGCCAATTACAACAGCGATGGACAGATCGTCGTAGCCGGAGTCAAAGCAGATCTACAGGAGATGGAGAGCCGTTTCAAGGAAAAAGGAGCCAAGCGGGCGATGCTGCTCAATATGAGTGTGGCAAGTCATTGCCCTCTTATGGAGAAAGCAAGAGAGCCTTTGCGAGATTATCTTGAGCGTTTTGTCCAAGAGAGTTTTCAAGTTCCCGTTATCTCCAATGTGAGCGCTCAACCCTATAAAAGCAAAGCAGAGGCGATAGAGCTATTAGACCGCCAGCTCGTAGAGCCGGTGCGCTATAAGCACTCGATCAAAAATATCGAAAAAGATGTGGACCTTTTTATCGAATTGGGCGAGGGCAACGTGCTCAAAGGACTCAATCGCCGTATTACCAAAGTACCTACTATCAATGTATCGGATATGAAAAGCCTAGAAGAGGCGATGGAAATAATTTATAGATAAAATTGATATTGATATTGATATAGAGGAGTTACAATGAAAAAAACAGTCCTATCTCTTTGTACGATGACGCTGCTTTTTGCCCAGATGCAGCCAAAAGAGGCTTTTGAATATATGAAAAAAGTATTACCCGGCATTTGGACCCTCTCACCTGCCAGCGAGCAAACGGGTACTACCGGTGCCCATAACCATCCAGCCGTTAAAAGATTGCTTGGCACGGATAGGACTGGAGTAGAGTATCAAGTCATTGGGCGAGGCTCCGCTATCAAAGAGGAGCTTTTGCCCCATACCGTGCGTTGGATGGTGACGATGTACCATTGTGACGATTTTCACGAGTGTAAGGAGTTACGAGCCACCCACTACTGTGCCAAACAGAACCAGCCAAGTTTTATCTTCAATACCAAAGAGAGTACCAAAAACAAGCTCATCTTCGATTGTGACGAAGAGCGAAGCGAAGTGTGCGACAGTGATGAGCCCCACGTACATCATATAATCTTGGAGCTATCAAACAATGCCCATCATCTTAAATCCTCTTATATTGTCTACAAGAATGGCGAGCGGGCTACCCACCACTCCATCTACCACTTCGACAAGAAAGAGCCTTAAGGCGCTCTTGGATATAATTGCCCAAAACGTCAAGGAGAGGGGATGAAAATCGCAATATTGGGAGCCATGATCGAGGAGATCGAGCCTGTTTTGGCTAAAATCGAGGAGCTCCCGCCCCATAGTGAGCTCGATTACATTTTGGAGCATATGAGTCGTATCAAGCTCCATACCATAGCGGACAATCGCTACTTTGAGGCCAAATATAAAGGTATAGATGTAGTGGTGGCCTATAGCAAAATCGGCAAAGTTTATGCGGCACTCAGCGCTTCGGTACTGATCCAGCATTTTAAAGTGGACCGTCTTCTTTTTAGCGGGGTAGCCGGCGCGCTGAGCGAGGAGCTGCATATTGGCGATTTAGTATCGGCTACAAAGCTGTGCCAGCATGATCTAGATATCACCGCCTTTGGCCATCCACCGGGCTATGTGCCCGAGGGTAAAATCTATGTGCAGACCGATCCAGCGTTGCGGCTTTTGGCCAAAGAGGTGGCCAAAGAGCGAGGGATCGAGCTCAAAGAGGGGATTATCGCCACGGGAGATCAGTTTATTGCCGATCCGAAAAAGAAAGAGTGGATAAAAAAAACCTTTGGAGCCGATGCGATCGAGATGGAAGGGGCGGCTGTGGGTGTGGTATGCGACGCTTTTGACGTGCCCTTTTTCGTCCTTCGCTCCATCAGTGACGCTGCCGATATGGATGCTTCTTTTGATTTTGATGAGTTTTTGCGGCACTCTTCCAAAAGGAGCGCAGATTTTATCATGGCGATGGTGGATCGGATCATTCGATGAAGCGACCGGAGCTTAGCAAGAAGCTGATCAAACAAGTAGCCAGAACCAATGTGGAGTTTGAGCTCATAAAGCCAAAAGATAGAGTACTTGTAGGTCTAAGCGGAGGTAAGGACTCCTTGACGCTGGTGCATGCGCTCAAACATATCCAGCGGGTGGCTCCGTACGATTTTACTTTCAAAGCTATCACGATCGTTTATGGTATGGGGGAAAATTATGACTTTTTGCGTCGCCACTGCGAGGAGTATGGCATCGAATACGATCTATATGAGACTGAGATTTTTGAGATAGCAAAGGAAAAAATCCGCCAAAACTCCTCCTATTGCAGCTTTTTTTCCAGGATGCGAAGAGGAGCGCTTTATACCTACGCTTTGGACAACGGCTTTAATAAGCTAGCTCTTGGACACCATCTAGATGATGCCATCGAGAGCTTTTTTATGAATATGTTCTACAACGGCACGATGCGCTCCATGCCCCCAATCTACAAGACCCAAAAGGGCTTGCACGTAATTAGACCTCTTATAGAAGTGCGAGAGGCTCAGCTGGCCGGATTTGTAAAAAGAAACGGCTTTATGGCCGTAGGGGACGAGGCTTGTCCGGCGATGCGTTTTGATATCAAAGAGCCCTATGTGAGAGAGGATATGAAGCGATTCGTCAAAGAGCTGGAGGGGCGATTTAGGGATGTGGTCAAATACATCAAAGCCTCTTTTCGCCATATCCACGACGATACCTTTTTTGATAAAGAGCGTCTAAGGGTCTGATTATGCCTGTTGTTGTCAAACTATTCTATTTTCTATACAATAAAGAAAATTTAATCTCCAAGGAGAGTCGATGGGAATTATCAGTGTTAAAGGTGCCGCTAAGGTGGTGCGTTTGTATAATGTGACTACTATGCAGATCGAAGGACTGGATGTAGAAGATTATGATCTAGAATCAAGAGAAGATGTACGGGAGCTCTTTGAGCGAGTGACAGAGTTTGTAGAAACGGGTGAAGTGGAGGCGTTTGAGCCACCCATTGAGCTTCAAGGTGTAGATCCTGAGGAGTGTACCATCAAAGTAGGTGAAAAAACCCTCTATCCCGATGAAATTACCCTTAAAAACCAAAATATTATCGATCTGCTGCCACAAATCCAAGAGAGTGAAGATGGAGAGATCTTCTATATCCAATCTCTTGAGGGTGATGGTCTTTGGGATATCGATGCAGAAGATGAGAATATCGATCCATCCAAGCTTACTATTGGGTATGTGGACTGCTCTGTTTTATTTGATCAATATGATATTTTGCGAGAGGGGTATTTGGATGTGATCTGCGATACGATTTTGCCGCCTACTATTGAAGCGGGAGATATTGTAACAGAGGTGGAGGATTTTGTTTTTCATCCCGTACAGGTTTACGCACAGCTTTATGAGGTCAAAACTGATCCTATCACCGGAGTGAAAATTTTGCAAAAGGTTGATTTTGGGGGACGATTTCTTGCTGGAGCCGACTTTTTGGTGGATGATTTTGAGGAGAATTAAGGGGGATTAGAGTCCCTCTTGTATTATTTGCCATAACTCCTCTATCTCTTCATCTTCTAAAAACTGCGCATCGCTAGAGTGTATCAAATAAGCAATCTTTGTTCTATCGAAGCTTCTTTTTGGAATACAAGAGCTGTGTGCGCTCAAAAAGGCCCGCACCAAAACCGGATCCTCTTGGATGGGGGCTTCGCATACGAAGCACTCAAAAGAGTGGTGTAAACGCCCCTCAAAGGCTAAAAGCTCTATATAACTCTCCACCATTACTCGTTTGCCCTCTTGTCTGGTAAGTTTTTTGGCCATTTTTTGCAAGAGCTCAAAATAGAAAGGATCGACCCTTTCTATACCCTCAAAATGGGAAGCTAATAGAGTGATAAATTGTTGCCATAGTAGCGCTTTGGGTAAAATTTTGAGCCAGCTGTATCCTAGATGGGTGATACGACGAAGTTTTGGTATATAGCCTAGCGTATATTCGATCTCAAAATCTATCTTATAGCCAAGGTTGATGGTGCTATGTCTTGCCCCATAAAAGCGATAGAGGGTATGGATGGCGTTTGGGGTGAGGATTTTGACGATGAGATCTTCCTCTTTAAGAGGCGTTATTTTAAGAATGTATCCTTGCACGGTCCACTCTTTATAAGTAGATATTAACGAAAAAGTGGATAAAATACAAAATCTTATACTAAAAACAATATTAAAACTGGTTTAAAAGCCTGAGAAAGGGTGGATTCAATGGATCTGTTGAGAAGCTATAAAGATAACTGCGGGTTTGGACTGTTAGCGAGCATAGAGAACCGACCCTCCCATCAAAATGTGGAGGATGCGATCCGCTCTCTTGAGCGAATGATGCACAGAGGTGCCATTGCCGCAGATGGAAAGAGTGGGGATGGGAGTGGGCTTCTTTTTTCTATGCCCCGCAAATTTTTCAAAAAGCTCTCTAAAAAAGAGGGTTTTGTTTTGCCTTCGATCTACGCCGTGGCAATGGTTTTTTACAAAAATGACTCCAATCTCGAAGTTTTTAAAGAGCAGTGTCTAAAAAACGATTTACGGGTACTGCATATAAGAAAAGTGCCCGTAGATACGAGCGCTTTAGGTGAGCAGGCTTTGCAGACACTGCCTAAAATTGCTCAGATTTTCGTCTCCCCAAACTCCCTTATCGCTACTAAGCGTTTTGACGCACTGCTTTATTTGACAAGACGGGAGATTGAAAAAGCACTGGAGGGGGATGAAGATTTTTACATTCCAAGTTTTTCGAGCAAGACCATCGCCTACAAAGGGCTCGTGATGCCCACCTACATCAAGCAGTTCTATCCCGATCTGCAAGATAGGGATTTTGAAGCGAGCTACGCCCTTTTTCATCAGCGCTTCTCTACCAATACTTTGCCAAAATGGAATCTCGCCCAACCTTTTCGTATGATTGCCCATAACGGAGAGATCAACTCCATTGCTGCCAATCGCTACAATGTTTTGGCCAAATGCGAAGCTCTCAAAAGCGAAGTTTTTAGCCCAGAGGAGTTGGAGCGTATCTTGCCCCCTCTTGAGCCAGAAGCTAGCGACAGCAAGAGTTTGGATAATTTTTTTGAGTTTTTGATCGTCAACGGCATGGAGTTTTTCAAAGCGGCCCGTGCTTTGATTCCGGCTCCTTGGCAAAATGCTCCTCATATGGATGCGAAGCTTCGCGCCTTTTACGAGTATACAAGTACCTGTTTTGAAGCGTGGGACGGCCCGGCTGCAGTGAGTTTGTGTGACGGACGCTATATCGGATGCGTGCTTGATCGTAACGGTTTGCGGCCGGCCAAATATATTATCACCAAGGACAAGCGTCTCATTATCGCTAGCGAGTATGGTATTTTGGGCGTGCCTGAAGAGAATATCGTAGAGCGAGGCCGTTTGCAAAGTGGGGAGATGATCGCTCTTGATCTCAAATATGGAGTAGTGCTCAAAAACGAAGATATCAACGACTATCTCAAAAATTCCAACCCCTACGATCAGTGGCTTAATCAAAATATGGTCTACTTGCAAGAGCACATCGAAACGCCCTTTAGCGGTCTAGAGGAGTATGAACTCGAAGACATTGTACATAAACAGCGCTACTATAATATTACCCACGAGCTTGTGGAGCAGGTGATCGAGCCGATGATCAAAGAGGGTAAAGAGGCGGTAGGAAGTATGGGCGACGATACGCCAATGGCCGCTTTTAGTGACAAACAGCGAGCCTTTACCGACTTTTTCAAGCAAAAATTTGCCCAAGTCACCAATCCGCCCATCGATCCCATACGAGAAAAGATCGTCATGAGCCTCAATACCGGTTTTGGCGAGATCCATAATATTTTAGATGAAAATCCTGACCATGCCATCCGTCTCAAGGCGATCTCTCCTATATTGATTAAAGAGAAGATGGATGTACTGCGCTCCTATGGGGACGAGAAGCATCCACGCTATCGGGCTTGTTACAAAAACAAAACTTTCTCCACTGCTTTTGAAAAAAATCTCAAAAAAAGTTTAGAAGAGCTCACCGACGAGATTGTACGTTCGGTTAAAGAGGAGGGGGTGCGCATCGTCTTTTTAGACGATAGGCAGCTGAGCCCCCATCGTAAAACCATGCCTATGGCGATGGTGATCGGAAGACTCAACAAAAAGCTACTTGACAGCAAGGTCCGTCATCTCGTCTCCATGGTAGCGATCACCGGCGAGGTGCACGATTCCCATTCTGCCGCAGTGATGGTTGCCTATGGGGCCAGTGCGGTTTATCCTTATTTGCTTTTTGCCACCGTGTACGAAAAGCTCAAAAAGCAAGAGCTTACCTCTTTTGAGTTTCGCAATCGATTTAAAAATGTAATCAACGCTCTTAATGGGGGATTTTTAAAAATTATGTCCAAGATGGGAATTTCTACCATCGCTTCGTATCGAAACTCCGGGCTTTTTGATGTATTGGGGCTTGATAGGGAGTTAGTGAGCGAGTGTTTTACCAACTCTCAAGCCCTGCTGCCAGGACTTACATATGAAGATATCGAGGAGCGGCTGGATCGCTACCACAAAAAGGCATACGAGATCGATCTAGAAAAGAGAATTTTCCCGCTAGAGCTGGGAGGGTACTACAAATACATAGACGGAAGCGAATACCACGATTTTGCTCCAAATACCGTCAATCAGATCCACAAAGTCTCTGTGACAGGGGATGAGCGAGACTATCAAGAGCTTAAAAAGATGGTAGATGGTAGGGGCCTCAAGTTTATCCGTGACTTTTTTGAGCTGCACAGCGACAAAGAGTCCATTCCTTTAGATGAGGTGGAGCCTGTGGAGGATATATTCAAACGTTTTGACTCAGCGGCGATGAGTCTTGGCTCTATTAGCCCCGAGGCCCACGAATGTATCGCCGAAGCGATGAATAAGATCGGAGCCAAAAGCAACTCCGGTGAGGGTGGCGAGGATCCAAGACGATTTGGCACCATCAAAAATTCCAAAATCAAACAGGTCGCCAGCGGGCGCTTCGGTGTGACCCCTGCCTATCTTAGAAGTGCTGAAGAGATCCAGATCAAGATCGCTCAAGGGGCAAAACCGGGCGAGGGTGGGCAGCTGCCCGGCCACAAAGTCACCGCTCTTATCGCCAAGCTTCGCCATACGATGCCAGGAGTCACACTCATCTCCCCACCCCCGCATCACGATATCTACTCTATCGAGGATTTGGCCCAGTTGATTTTTGATCTCAAACAGGTCAACCCAGATGCTAGAGTAGCAGTGAAGCTCGTATCTACAGCAGGAGTTGGAACGATCGCCGCAGGCGTGGCTAAAGCGTATGCGGACAAGATTATCATCAGCGGCGGCGAAGGCGGTACGGGAGCCGCTCCTTTGACATCCATCAAATTCGCTGGAAACCCATGGGAGCTTGGACTCACAGAAGCCCACAACGCTTTGAAGCTCAACCATTTGCGTCAGCTTGTAGAGCTGCAGACCGACGGCGGTCTCAAAACGGGTCTAGATATCGTTAAAGCGGCCCTTATGGGAGCGGAGAGCTATGCTTTTGGTACCGGAGTGCTTACGATTTTGGGATGTAAGATTTTAAGAGTTTGCCATCTGAATAGATGTACCGTTGGGATTGCTACACAAAACGAATTTTTACGAGAGCACTATGTAGGGACGGTGGATCGCCTGATCAACTATTTTACTTTGGTGGCCGAGGATGTACGAAAGATATTGGCCCATCTTGGCTACAGGCGGCTTGAGGATGTGATCGGGCGTACCGATTTATTGGAGGTGGTCGAAGCCGATTTGGCCAAAAAGTTTGATTTTTCTAGCATTTTGCGCAGAGTCGATGGAATCGATACTTGCCAAGTGCCTTTTAATGAACCTTTTGATAGTAATGAGTATGAAAAACAGATCCTCAAAGAGGTCTACCCAGCTATTGAAAATCCCAACCACTCTGTGATCATCAATAAAGAGATAGCCAACATCAATCGAAGTTTTGGAGCGCGTATCAGCGGCGAGATCGCTAAGTATTACGGCGACAGCGGTCTAAAAGAGGATGCGATTCGTATCAATCTTAAAGGTGTGGCAGGACAGAGCTTGGGAGCCTTTCTCATTGACGGAGTAACTATCAACCTCGTAGGCGCTGGCAACGACTATGTGGGTAAAGGGATGAACGGCGGCAAGATCATCATCACCTCCAAAACCGGTAAAGAAAATTTTAGTCTTGCGGGTAATACCTGCTTGTATGGAGCTACCGGCGGGACACTCTTTGTAGCTGGAGAGGTGGGCGAGCGTTTTGCGGTGCGAAATTCTGGGGCGTTGGCTGTAGTAGAGGGTACGGGCGATCACGCCTGTGAATATATGACCGGCGGTATCGTGGTGATCTTAGGCAAAACAGGTATCAACTTTGGGGCCGGTATGACAGGCGGTCTTGCCTTTGTCTATGATGAAGACCACACCTTTATAGAAAAAATCAACCAAGAGCTCATAGAAGCCAGACGTATCGATATCGACGAATTCGACGAGGCGCGCCACTACCTTAAAAAACTTTTGCGCACCTATTACGATGAGACCGGCAGTAAAAAGGCCAAGGAGCTTTTGGATAACTTCAGAATGCAGATCAGAAACTTTTGGATGGTGCGGCCAAAAGAGCTTCGTAAAGTGCCTTTGAATCTAGAGGAGGGGGAATAAGATGCAAAATTTCATTTTTAATGAGCGTATAGAGCCAAGAAAGCGGGCCGTCAACGAACGGATAAAGGATTTTAGGGAGATTTATGAAATATACAACCCCAACGAGGCCTCTATCCAAGCCGATCGCTGTGTGCAGTGTGGAGACCCCTATTGTCACAACTCCTGTCCATTGCACAACTTCATCCCCCACTGGCTCAAGACCGTAGCGGAGAAAGATCTGGAGCTTGCTTTTCGTATCTCCAACGAATCCTCCCCTTTTCCAGAGATTATGGGAAGAGTCTGTCCACAAGATAGACTCTGTGAGGGAGCGTGTACCCTTAATGAAGGGTATGGGGCCATCACTATCGGGGCTATCGAGACTTTTATTAGTGAAGAGGGGTTTAAAAAGGGGCTGCGTCCCCAGTTCGAGGAGAAGAAGAGCGGGAAAAAAGTGGCGATCATTGGAAGTGGTCCGGCTGGGCTGAGTTGCGCTACCTATTTGTTGCGTGCGGGTATAGAGCCTCATCTCTTCGAGCGGGCTGATAGAGCCGGAGGGCTGATGACCTATGGTATCCCAAATTTCAAGCTCGATAAAAAGGTGGTCCAGCGCCGTATCCAGTGGCTTCAAGAAGCTGGTATGAAGCTCAACACCAATATCGAAGTGGGGAAAAATCTCGATTTTGAGGAGCTTTTGGAAAATTACGACGCTATTTTTCTTGGAATAGGCGCTACCAAACCAAGGCGTGCTGGGATTCTTGGCGAGGATGCTAAAGGCGCTATGATGGCGATGGACTTTTTGACAAATATCCAGCGTAAACTCTTTGGCGATCCATATGATAAGGACAAAGAGGTCAAAGACAAAACGGTTATCGTCATTGGGGGGGGCGATACGGCAATGGACTGTGTGCGCACCAGTATCCGAGAAGGAGCCAAAAAGGCGATATGTGCCTACAGGCGAGATGCTGCCAGTATGCCTGGTAGCCGCAAAGAGGTCAAAAACGCCGAAGAAGAAGGTGCGGAGTTTGTCTACAATGTAGCTCCTACTAGGATTATCACGGGAGATAACAATGAGGTAGTCGCTGTGGAGTTCGTGCGTACCATCTCCACTATCGCAAAAGATGGAACAAGAAAGCTCGAGATCGTCAAAAACAGCGAATTTACCATGGAAGCGGATGTTGTGATTTTCGCTTTGGGTTTTGAGAATACACCCTTGGAGTTTCTCTCCAAACATGGCATAGAGACAAATAAGTGGGGAGCGATCAAGGTAGATAGCAACTACGAGACCACCAAACCCGGAGTTTTCGCGGGTGGGGACTGCTATCGAGGAGCCCATTTGGTGGTGACGGCGGCATATGATGGCAGGGAAGCGGCCAAATCGATCGTACGAAAGCTTATAGGATAGTGGAAGAGTTTTTCAAAGATCTCAAGAGCTGTTGCCAAGAGATCTACCATACTATCCACTACGAAATGAAAGAGAGCTTTTATGGCTACGAGGGTCATGGGGCGGGAGGTGATCTCTCCTCCAAGATCGATCTTTTTGCCGAAAAGATCTTTATTGAGAGACTTTGCAAATATGGGCGTATCCATTCGGAGGAGAGTGGAGTCGTAGGGGCTGGGGAGCGTACCATTATCCTCGATCCTATAGACGGCAGCGACAACTTGCTCTCCTCCTTTCCCTACTATGGCGCATCGATCGCTCTTAAAGATTCACAAACGCTCTTTTCTTGTATCGTCAATTTTGCAAACGGCGACTTTTTTGTCAAATGGGATACTTTATATAAAAAAGGTTCCTTGCTACACGATCGCCTAGAAGATGTAAAGCTAAATCCATACAGCAAAATCGGCATTTTTGAAAAAGCCTACGCCAATCCTATAATTGTCAAAAAACTCCAAGAGCATAGACTAAAATTTCGCAGCCCCGGGGCCGTTGCCCTCTCTTTGGCTTATGCTCGATATGTACGTTATGTCCTTTTTATAGGCAAACTTCGCCCCTATGACATAGAAGCGGGTTTGCATCAGTGTAAAGGGCTCTATTTGTATTTGGACGAGTCGACGATACTCGTAAGCAAAGAGCGCCAAATTTTTGATATGATACGAGATATCCTTACAAAGGAAAAAGATGGGTCTAAGCGATCTATTTAAAATCAGAAAATCTCAACCGAGCACTACCCAAAAACCTAGCCATTGGGTGAAATGTCCTAGCTGTAACGCTTTGATGTACTACAAAGAGGTGCAAAACCGCTTTAATGTCTGTCCAAAATGTGGCTATCACTTTCGTATAGGGGCACAAGAGCGTATCAAGATACTTTGTGATGAAGGGAGTTTTGTTGAGTATGATGCCAATTTAGAGCCTGTGGATCCTTTGAAATTTGTGGATAAGAAAAGCTACAAAAAGCGGGTGGAAGAGAATAGGAAAAAGACCGGAAGAGCGAGTTCAGCCATCAGTGGGGAGTGTACCATAGAAGGGACGCCTACTCAAATCGTGGTCTTTGACTTTGCCTTTATGGGCGGAAGTCTTGGTTCGGTAGAAGGAGAAAAGATCGTTCGGGCCGTGCAACGAGCTATTAAGAAGCGTCAGCCCCTCGTGATCGTGAGCGCCAGCGGGGGGGCGAGGATGCAAGAGAGTACCTTTAGTTTGATGCAAATGAGTAAAACTTGTGCGGCTTTGGCCAAACTACACGAGGCCAAACTCCCATATATCTCAGTACTAACCGATCCTACGATGGGGGGTGTGAGCGCCTCTTTTGCGATGATTGGTGATATCATCATGGCCGAGCCCGGCGCTTTAATAGGCTTTGCGGGACAAAGAGTCATCAAGCAGACCATTGGCGCTGACTTGCCTGAGGGGTTTCAAAGAAGCGAGTTTTTACTTGAGCACGGACTCATCGATATGATCGTAGATAGACCCCAGATGAAAAAGACGATAGGCAATCTATTAAAGATTTTGCTACCTGAATCCGTAGGCGCTTTAGAAGAGGCAAAACCCCAACAGAAGCAAGGGGAAAAGAAGAATGATTGAGGATATTTATGCACTTTGTGATATGGAGCTGCTTAGGCGCTTTGATTTGACACTAGAGGATTTTGTGCGTATCGCTAAAAGATTTAATGCTTCTATTTTGCAATATAGGGATAAACAGGCTTCCCCAAGGCAAAAAAACGAGCGTCTTAAGCGTTTGCGAGCGTTGTGGGAGAGGACGCTGATTATCAATGACGAGATAGCCTTGGCCAGATTTTGCGATGGGGTGCATATAGGACAAGAGGATCTTCAAAACGTAATGCGTGGATTTGGAGCAAAAAGCAAAAGCGAGGCGATCATAATCATCAAAAAACTGAGCGGCGCCAAGATCGTGGGGCTTTCTACCCACACGCTCCAAGAGATAAAGGAGAGCAACGGATTGGATGTGGATTATATCGGCCTTGGGGCTTACAGAGCTAGTCAAACCAAAGAGGTGGAGTATGTATTGGGATCAGAGCTGAGTCATTTGGCTAAAAGATCGAGGCATAAAGTAGTCGCCATTGGCGGAGTGCAGCTTTTTGATCATATTGAAAATGTTTGGAAAAAGGCTATAGGCACCGATCTTGTGATCAAGGCTCTTACCTATGCATAAGATTGCCGTGTATGCCATTGGCAAAAAAGAGAATAGATGTTATGAGTGCCTCTATGAGGAGCTGATAAAAAATGCCAAAAAATATGCTAGTATCAAGATGGTCGATATTTTCAATAAGAAAATCAATCAAGCCCAAAGCAGTGGCCTAGCCAAAGAGTCCTATACTCAAGCTTTGGAGCCTTATCTTGCTCAAGACTATTATACTATCGCTTTGCATCCCAAAGCCAAAGAGCTTGATAGTTTCGAGTTTGCCCAAATTTTTAAAGAACATAGCAAGATCGCTTTTTTTATAGGTGGAGCCTATGGGTTTGAGGAGGCGTTTTTGAGAGGCTGCGATATGAGCGTTAGTCTTAGTCGCCTTACTATGAGCCATAAAATCGCCAAGATTGTACTTTTAGAGCAGATATTTCGAGCCCTTGGCATCTTGCACAATCATCCATACCATAAATAGGAGAGAGTATGCGACTCAAACGCTACATATTTTTAAGCATTCTTTTGATAGCTGCGGTGGGTGGACTGGTCTATCTCAAAACAGATGCGACTTACACGGTGGAGATTTTGGGTATTCCTGTGACGCTTCCTATTGCCGTATGGGTGGTGTTGCCGATGTTTTTGATGTTTTTGGCCTCTTTTTTTCATATGGCCTACTACTCTTTTATCAATTATATGAAATTAAAACGCTATAAAAAAGATTATGATACCTTAGTGACATCTTTTGCGCACGCTTTGCTCAGAGAGCCTAAAAATTGGCACTACAAGACCCGTGAGGCAAAAAACTTAGGTCATATTACGGATAAATCCCATCTCATTCCCCAAGATTTTCGTATCGATACCAAAGATGAACGGCTCAAAAAGCCTTTGGAGTATGTCAAAGATATCCAAAACGGCATTTATGTGGAGATAGAGGGATTTGAGCTCTCGCCAAAAAATCCTTTGCTCGTCCAAAATTTGCAAAACAGACTCAAAAAGGAGCCTACATTTAGCGGTGTAATCTTGAAAAAGTGTCAAGATTATCCTAAGGATTTATGTCAAAAGGCTTTGGAAATTTATATGGACTTTAGTGATATCTCCAAAATCAAAGAGTACGCCTCCGTTTTTACTTTTGAGACACTGCTAAAACTCATCGATAAAGCAGCGCAAAAAAGAGAGCATGTCCACTACCAAGATCTTTTGTATATCGTACAAGAGGCAAAGATGGAGTTGGGGCAAAAGGAGTATATCGAACTTGCCAAAAAGATCAAGAATATCATGGCTCCAGATGATAGACTCAGATTTTTTGAGTTGCTTAAGGAAAAAGATGAAAGAAGCGAGGCGGGGTATGTATATACCTTGCTAGATCTAGAGATGGTGGATAAGGCGAGGGACTTTTTGGAGACGACTAACGAGGAGGAGCTTCAAAATTTTAAAGCCTATTTAGAGCTCAAAGATTGTGGTAAAAACTATCCTTTGGATCTGTTTGCGTAATGAAGCTCGATTTTTCTAAGCCCCTGTATGTTTTGGCTCCCTTGGCCGGGTACACAGATCTCCCTTTTCGTAGCGTAGTAAAAAAATTTGGAGCTGATTTGACCATTAGCGAGATGATTAGCTCCAACGCTTTGGTATATGATAGTCAAAAGAGCTACAAAATGCTTGAAAAATCTGCTCTGGAGGATCCCTATTTTGTGCAAATTGCCGGAGCCAAGGAAGAAATCGTGGCCAAAGCGGTGGAGAGGCTAAACGAAAAAGAGGGAATTGACGGCATTGATCTTAATGCTGGATGTCCGGTACCAAAAGTGGTGCGGCAGGGTGCAGGGAGCGCTTTACTCAAAGATCCAGACTATTTGGCCAAGATCGTGCGTACGATCAAAAAGCACTCTGCCAAAACATATACAAGTGTTAAAATACGATTAGGTTTTGATCGCAATCAAGTCGTAGAGCTCGTCCAAGCTGCCCAAGATGCCGGAGCCGATTTTATCACGATCCACGGCCGTACGAGAAGCGGAGGTTTTAAATCTTACGTTGATTACGATGCGATAGCCCTTGCCAAGCAGAGTGTTTCCATACCCGTGATTGCCAATGGGGATATTACCGATTTTACCAAAGCCAAGTGGGTGCTAGAGCATACCAAAGCCGACGGGGTGATGATAGGTAGGGGAGCGATAGGCAAACCTTGGATCTTTTATCAGCTTAAAAACGCTCAAGAAGAGCTTAATGATAGTATCAAAAAAGAGGTGATACTAGAGCATTTTGATCAGATGATCCATTTTTACGGGGAGCGAGGAGTAGTACTTTTTCGCAAACATCTGCATACCTACTCCAAAGGCTATCCGGGTGCCACGCAGTTTCGTCAACGTATTAACGAGCTAGAAAATATCCAAGAGGTGCGAGAGTTGATTGTAGCTTTTTTTGCTCAAAGGGTGAAGGTCTAAATTTCTCCACCGCTGGCTTTTCTTTTATACTCTTCAATCGTGGTAAAAATCTCCTCTTCTTTAGGGGGAGTTTTGCCCTCTTTCTCCTCTTGCGCTTGGGAGATATTTTGAGATTGTATGGCGTTTTCAAACTCCTCCATTGAATCGATCTCCCCTTTTTTGTATTTACCAAGAAGTACGTTGGTCGTGCCGATGAGTACGAGATAGTCGATCCCTTTAAAAGAGATGAGGGCTATTTTGTTTTGTTCATCTAGAGGTTTTTCAAATTTGATCTCAAATTCGGGAGTTTGTGGAGTTTGAATATAGATCGTTTTGGTTTTGGTAGGTATAGAGGGGGCGAAAAAGGTTTTGCGTAGGATTAAAAAGATCAAGATCGCTATTATGATCAAGAGTATCCAACTCAAAAAAGAGCCAAAGGAGGAGGACTCTTTTGTAGTCGGTGGGCTGGAGAGATTTTTTATCTCTATTTTAAGACTAAAGCCATCTTTTGATTTGGCCGCAAAGATTTTAACCTTTTGGGTCGTATAGACGACAACATCAGAGCCCCCTTTGTCAGGGAGCACCTCGATTTGATAGACAAAGGGCGTGTCGAGTTTTTTTTGCCAAGGAGCTAATATCTTTACGTCAGGTAGATAAAGAATGATTTTTTCTCTCTCTTTTTTTTGGACGATCTTCCCCTCAAATGGAATGTCAAAATTAAGAATAAGCTCTACTTTGTTTTGTGATTCTTGGACGTTGAGATTTAAAATCATAGCGCCAAAAAGATAGAGATTGAGGGCCACAAGCAGTATCGCCGCTCTTTTCAAAACCACTCCTTTTACTCTTATGTCTAGATTATAGTGCAAATTTGATAAACTTTGGATAAAGTGAGGATGAATTTGTAGTATAATCGCCAATTAAAAAGGTATAAAAATGGAGCTGATTTTTGTAGGTATTCTTGTTGGATTTCTTTCGGGATTTTTTGGTATTGGGGGCGGCACTATCTTGGTGCCTATTCTTATGTATTTGGGGTTTGATATAAAAGAAGCGGTAGGCATTTCGGTCACTCAGATGGTCTTTAGCTCTTTATTTGGCTCCTATCTTAATTTCAAAAAACAACTTTTTAAAATTCATGAGGGATTGGCCCTTGGAGTTGGGGGATTTTTGGGAGCTTTGGGGAGCGGATGGTTTGTAAGTGTAGTGCCAAGTTGGGTACTTGAGTGGATGTTTTTGGGTTTTGTTCTTTTTGCTATGTATCGCTTTTTCAAGGCTCCCGTAAGCTATGAGGGAGCTAGTAAGGAGCTGCCCGCTCCTTTACTTTTTGGCGTGGGATTGATCATAGGACTTTTTGCCATTAGTATTGGTGTAGGAGGCTCTATTTTGGTAACGCCTATTTTAGTCGGATTTTTCCATATGGATGTGAAAAAAGCGGCTTCTATGGGGCTTTTCTTTGTGATTTTTTCTTCTATTAGCGGTTTTGTAAGTCTTAGTCTTTTTGGACACATCGACTATTTGCACGGATTTTTGGTGGGGGTCTCTTCGCTAGTAGGAGTCTATTTTGGCATTAAGCTGGCTCATAAAACAGACAGAAAGAGATTTAAAAAAGCGTTGATTTTGATCTACTCGATTATTCTGCTCTTGGTTGTTAAAAAAATATTTTTATAAGATTAGAGGAGTTGTATGGATACAATAAAAATTTTTGGAGCAAGGCAGCACAATCTCAAAAATATTGATTTAGAGCTACCCAAAAATGCCCTTATTGTCTTTACCGGGCTTTCAGGTAGCGGTAAATCGACTCTCGCATTTGATACTTTGTATGCCGAAGGACAGCGGCGTTACATCGAATCGCTTTCAAGTTATGCCAGACAATTTTTGGACAGGCTCGACAAACCTGATGTGGATAAGATCGAGGGGCTTACGCCAGCTATTGCCATAGAGCAAAAAAGTACAAGCAAAAATCCAAGATCGACCGTTGGAACGATTACTGAGATCTATGACTATTTGCGTCTATTATTTGCTAGGGTAGGGACCCAACACTGCCATAAATGTGCCAAGCCTATCTCACAGATGAGTCCTAGCGACATCATCAATGAAGTCTTTAAACTCCCTGAGGGAGCCAAGATGGTCATTATGGCGCCTCTTGTAAAAGAGAAAAAGGGCAGTTTTGCCCAAATGCTAGAAAACTTACGCCAAAAAGGGTTTGTACGGGCGATGATTGATGGGGTAATGGTGCGCCTTGATGAGGGGATAGAGCTCTCAAAAACCAAAAAGCATACCATCAAAGCGGTAGTGGATAGGGTGATAATGAGGAGTTCCGGCCGCACTCGAATAGCCCAAGATATCGAAAAGGCACTTACGACTAGCTTTGGAGAGGTGGAGATAGATATCCTCAACGCCAATGAGGTGGGTACTCCAAAACATCTCCACTTTAGCGAACATCTTGCCTGTTTTGACTGTAAAATCAGTTTTGAGCCTTTAGAACCTCTTAGTTTTTCGTTCAACTCTCCTAAAGGGGCCTGCGAGGCTTGTGATGGGCTGGGCATCCGATATACTCTAGACCTTGCCAAGATTCTTGATAAGCATAAACCGATCGCAAAAGGTGCCGTCAAAATTTTGTACGGCTATAACAAAAGTTATTATTTTAGTTTTCTTAAAGCCTTTTGCGAAACAGAAGGGATCGATACGAGCGTGCCGTACGAAGAACTTGCAGAGCATCAAAAAAAGGCGATTTTGTACGGAGCGCCTACATCCGTCACTTTTAAGTGGAAAAACCACCGCCTTACCCGTCAGTGGCCCGGAGTCGTTAAAATTGCGTATGATATGTTTAAGGAGATTAAAGACCTAAATGAGTATATGAGCGAGAAAGTGTGCGATCAATGCAAAGGACATCGTCTTAAGGCTTCGAGTCTAGCGGTGAGAGTGGCTGGTAAAGGGATAGGGGAGATACTTGATATGCCTATCGAGGAGGCCTATGATTTTTTTGCCAATGAGAGCAATTTTGCCTATCTCTCGCCCCAAAAGCGCACCATTGCCCAACCGGTACTCAAAGAGATCAAAGAGCGGCTCTTTTTTTTGGTGGACGTTGGGCTTGGATATTTAAGTCTGGGACGAGATGCTCGGACAATTAGCGGGGGGGAGGCGCAGCGTATTCGAATAGCAAGTCAAATAGGCAGTGGACTGACCGGAGTGATGTATGTACTTGATGAGCCAAGCATTGGACTACACGAGCGAGATACCCTACGCCTCATTAGGACTTTAAAAAATCTTCAAAAAAAGGGCAATACCCTCATTGTCGTCGAGCATGACAAGCAGACAATCGAAGCGGCCGATTATATCGTCGATATTGGTCCGGGAGCCGGAAAATTTGGGGGCGAGGTGGTTTTTGCCGGGAGCGTGGAGGAGCTCAAAAAAAGCGATACTCTTACAGCTTGTTACTTAAACGGCAAAAAAGAGATAGAATATTTTTATCGGCGTCCCCAAAAGGAGTGGCTTCGTTTAGAGGGTGTGACGATCAACAACATCAAAAATCTTGAAGTTCGCTTTCCTTTAGGCAATTTCGTGGTCGTAACGGGAGTGAGTGGCAGCGGTAAGAGCTCGCTTGTATTACAAACTCTTTTGCCCGTGGCCAAAGAGGCGCTCAACCACGCCAAAAAGGTACGAAAAGTAGCCGGCGTGAAGATTGAGGGGCTAGAAAAACTCGATAAAGTGATCTATTTGGATCAAAGTCCAATAGGCAGAACCCCTAGAAGCAATCCGGCCACCTATACTGGAGTGATGGATGAGATCAGAGCATTGTTTGCCAAGACCAAAGAGGCGCAGTTACGAGGGTACGGACCGGGACGCTTTAGCTTTAACGTCCAAGGAGGAAGATGCGAGAAGTGTCGGGGTGAGGGGGAGCTTAAGATCGAGATGCACTTTTTACCAGACATTATGATCAAGTGCGATGCTTGTAAAGGACGCAGATACAACGAGCAGACTCTAGAGGTGCTCTACAAGGGCAAAAACATCGCCGATGTGTTGGATATGAGCGTAGACGAGGCGTTGGAATTTTTTGACTCTATTCCTAAGATTCGCCAAAAACTCAAGACTTTACAAGAGGTTGGCCTTGGCTATATAACCCTTGGCCAAAATGCCGTGACTCTAAGCGGCGGAGAGGCCCAGCGTATCAAACTGGCCAAGGAGCTTAGCCGAAGAGATACGGGTAAGACTCTGTATATCCTTGACGAGCCTACCACCGGATTGCACTTTGGGGATGTGGATCGTTTGATTAAAGTGCTGCACCATCTCGTAGAGCTTGGCAATAGCGTCATCGTTATCGAGCATAATCTTGATGTCATTAAAAACGCCGATTATATTGTCGATATGGGTCCTGAGGGCGGCAGTAAGGGAGGAGAGGTCGTTGCTGCGGGAACGCCTGAGGAGGTTGCGGCAAATTGGAAGAGTAGGGGAAGTTTTACGGGCCAATTTTTGGCCAAAGAGTTGAAAGGAAAGCAATGAAAGAGAGCATTATTGAAAGGATAGAGTCTTTACCCCCTTTGCCAAAAACTCTACAAGAGTTTGAAGAGGCATATAGGGACGAAAATGTTACGATTAAGCAAATAGCTAAAATTTTGGAACAAGACCCGATGATCGTAGCCAATGTGCTTAAAAGAGTCAACTCCTCTTTTTACAGCTTTCCCAAAAGAATCGACTCTTTGCAGCATGCCATCAGTATTTTGGGGCTTTCTGGCGTACGGGCCATTGTATTGGAAAATTCTCTCAAAAAGGTACTCAATCCAAATATGGAGCCTTATGGCATCAACGCCGAACAGTTTGCTCACATCTCTCAGTTGCAAAGTTTTTTGATGGAGAAATGGTATAAAAAAGTAGATCCCCATAAAGTGAGCTTTTTGTCTTTGGCCGCTTTTTTGCAAGAGAGCGGCAAGATTTTGATTGCCGATGAGGTTTTGCGGGAAAATTGGGTGGAGCAGTTTCGACAGGAGTTGGAGATGAACGACGATGTGGCCGAAGTGGAGCGTTTTTTTGTAGGGATGAGTGCGGGAGAGGTGACGGCAAAGATATTTGAACATTGGCATATGGAGCAAATTCTTTGTAAGGTCATAGAGTATAGCGATAGATACGAAAAAGCTCCCGAAGAGATCAAGGAGTCGAGTTTGGCACTGCATATTGTCAAACGGGCCGTACCGGTTAATAAACCTTTAGCGCCCATAAGCCAATATATTGCCAAAACTATTGCGGCCAAAGAGGGGTTGGATGTGAAAAAATTAGAAGAGGCGATGGATGCTATCGTAGATCTATGACGCACTTTTTAGCCTCTTCTTGGGTAAGTGCTTTTCCATAACAGAGTTTTTGTCGATTTAAAAGATCTATATCTCGCTGCAATTTATTGGCGTAAAAGGCTTTTGGGAAACTCATAGCAAATGTCTGAGCTAAAGCGTCGCTGCGAGGGTCTTGAGGAAAGCGTTGGATACAAACGATCGCCTCTTGGGTCTTTAGGCAGTTGAGTCTATTTTGATAAATTGTGATGACTCTATCGATGGCTAGGATGTTGCTCTGTCTCCATTGTAAAGCCAAAAGAGTCATAGCAAAAAGACAAAGTACTACTATTTTTTTCATCTGTATCCTTTGATTTGAGTCGCAAAGAGTATTGTAGCTAAAAAGCGTAGTATTTGGTGTGTTATAATCGGGGCAAAAAGGTTAGGTATGAAGACATTGATGGTAATCGATATCTTTGGTTTTCTTTTTCGTAGTTTCCATGCACTGCCTCCACTCAAAAGCAAAGAGGGCTTTCCCACTGGACTGCTAACCGGATTTGCCAACTTCATAAACTCTTTGGTGAGCGAACATACGAGCGATTACATAGTCTTTGCTCTTGATAGCGAGGGACCGAGCTTTCGCGCACAAATAGACCCCAGCTACAAGGCTCAGCGTCCACAGCCGCCCCAAGAGCTTAAAGAGCAGCTTCTCATAGCCATTGAGTGGATCAAGAAGATGGGGTTTGCCACTCTTGCTCAAGAGGGGATGGAAGCCGATGATATTATCGCCTCTTTGGTACGATGCGTCAAGGAGAATAAGAAAGAAGAGATTAAAGTAATTATCGTCAGCCACGACAAAGATCTCTACCAGCTGATCGAAGATGGACGTGTTGTGCTGTACAATCCGATTCGCAAAGAAGAGATAGATGAGCAAAAAGCGTTGAAAAAGTTTGGCGTGCCTCCAAAACATATCGGCGACTATTTGGCGTTGGTGGGTGATAGTGCCGATAATATTGTAGGTGTGCGGGGTATTGGTCCAAAAACGGCGGCAAAACTAATTAATCAATTTGGTTCCCTAGAGGCCATTTATGAGAATTTGGAAAAAGTAGAGCCTTTGCGCGTACGCAAGCTTTTGGAGGAGGGCAAACAGAGCGCTTTGAGGAGTAAAAGACTCGTGCTACTTAATGATAAAGCTTTGCAAAGCTGTGATCTGCAAAGCTATCGTGTACCTACGATCCATCCTCTTGTCGCTATCGCCGACGAGCTGATCAAATTTGACATCACAGCAGTTTTGCAAAAAATAGAGCAAGCTTCCTTGCTTGAGAGACAAAAGCGACAAAAGGAGTTTAAAGCAGTATGTCTTAATAACAAAAAAAAGCTGTTTGAAACGGTTGAGCAGATTCCAGATGGGGCCGTCGTGGCCTTTGATATAGAGACAGATGGGCTTGATACCAAACAGGCCAATCTCGTGGGGTTTAGTTTTGCGTGGCAAGAGGAGATTGCCTACTATGTGCCTATTGGGCATAACTATTTGGGAGTAGGTGAACAGGTGGCTTTGGAGGATGGCCTTGAGGCTATACGCAAACTTTTAAACTATAAGATAGTAGGCCATAATCTTAAATTTGATCTTGGACTCCTATATCGCTACGGAGTTCCAAGAGCAAAGGAGTTTGTCGATACGATGATTTTGGCTTGGCTCCTCGATCCGCAAAGCAGTATCAAACTTGAGAGTCTGGCCAAGCGCTTTTTTGATTACGATATGATCAGTTTTAAAGAGACAGTTAAAAAGGGGGAGGATTTTAGCGGCGTGCCTATAGAGAGGGCGTGTGTGTATGCCGCCGAAGATGCGGTGATGACCTATTTGCTCTATTTTGAGCTTTTGGATCAGTTTAAGAGTCGTGGTATTACTCATTTGTTGGATGAGGCTAAAGAGGTGGAGTTTCCTTTGGTCAATATCCTCATCGATATGGAGCGAGCCGGCATCAAAATCGATATCCCATTTTTTGAGAAGCTCCAAAGCGACATTGCCAAACAATTGGAGGATTTGACCCAAAAGATCTATGAGCTTGCAGGTGAGAAATTTAACATCAACTCTACTAAGCAGCTTGCTCAACTCCTTTTTGAGAAGCTCTCTCTCCCTCCGCTTAAAAGAACAAAGACAGGGTATAGCACCGACGAAGCTACGCTAGAGGCTCTCAAGGGCAAACATCCCCTCATCGAAAAAATTTTGGAATATCGAGAGCTTTTTAAACTCAAATCCACCTATATCGATCCTTTGATCAACTATGCCAAAAAGGATGCTAAACATCGTATCTATACCACTTTTATCCAGACGGGGACGGCTACTGGCAGGCTTGCGAGTAAAAATCCAAATTTGCAAAATATCCCGATCAAGACGGAGCTTGGACGACAGATACGTCAAGGATTCATTGCGCAGGAGGGATACAGGTTTGTGGGGATCGACTATTCTCAAATAGAGTTGCGGTTGCTCGCTCACTTGAGCAAGGATCCGGCTCTCATACAAGCTTTTGAAGAAGATCGTGATATCCATTTAGAGACTGCCATCAAGCTCTTTGGCCAAGAGCGGGCCCAGCAGATGCGAAATGTGGCTAAAAGTATCAATTTTGGCCTAATCTATGGTATGGGGAGCCGTAAGCTCGCCCAAACTTTGGGTATTTCACCTAAAGAAGCCAAGCAGATCATCGAAAACTACTTTTGCTCTTTTCCAACCGTTAAAGAGTATCTACGCTCCATAGAGGAGTTTGCCAAAAGCCACGGGTATGTGCAGACGCTGCTTGGACGCAGACGATACTTCGATTTTGCCAGTGCTTCGGGAGCAGAATTTGCCTCTTTTTTGCGAGAGGCGATCAACACGGTCGTCCAAGGAAGTGTGGCCGATTTGATAAAACTTGCTATGCGAGATATTGATGAAATCTTTCAAAAGGAGCATCCAAAGGCTTCTATGCTTTTGCAGATACACGATGAGCTGGTGTTTGAGATCCAAGAGTCTCAAGCGGCGGATATGGCCGAGCATTTACGGCGCGTGATGGAAAATGTCTATAAGTTGGAGGTGCCGATACGCTGTTCCGTAGGAATTGCCAAACGATGGGGAGAATTAAAGTAACTTCAAAAACCGAAGATAACTGAAAAAGGATTAAGTAAATTTGGCAAACTCTACTACAATAACATAATCCATAAAAAGGTCGTTCATGCTTAAAAGATTGCAAAAAGCATTCTTCTCCATCAAATCGGCCATCATTATGATGCTTCTTTTTGCCATCAGTATCGGCGTGGCTACTTTTATTGAAAATGATTACGGGACCCAGACCGCTTGGGCATTGGTTTATACCGCCAAGTGGTTTGAGATTTTGTTGGTGCTTTTAGGACTCAATCTTTTGTACAACATCTTTCGCTTTCGCCTTTTTCGCCGTGAGAAGTTCTTCACCGGTCTTTTTCATCTAGCCTTTTTGATCATCCTCGTAGGGGCCACCATTACCAGATATTTTGGATACGAGGGAACGATGCATATTAGAGAAGGAGGCGTCTCAAATACGATTCTAAGCGCTCGCAACTACTTGCAGTTAGAAGTTAAAAAAGATGGGAGTTATTATCGTTATGCGGAGCCTTTGTATCTGAGTAAACTTGGCTCAAATCATTGGAAACGTACCATCGACTTTGGCGGTGAAAAGGTTACGATTGAGCTTGGGAAGTATTTGCCAAACGCCAAAGAGCGGCTTGTACCTGCCAAAGAGGGAAAAGCGGGTGTAGAGCTGGTGCTCTCTAGCAGTGGAGGGGGGCGAATCCAAAAGAGTCTCTTGCAAGGAGAGTATTTGGATATCGGTGATGCGGTGATAGCCTTTGATACGAACGTCTCTACTAATAAGCCTCTTGTGCGCTTAAGCTTTCAAGAGGGCAACCTTACCCTCAAAGCTCCCTATCCTATCAAGACTGTGGATATGGCTAATATGAGTAGTGGCGAGTATCCGGCCAACGAGCCGGTGGTGATGCAAAAGCGCCGTTTGTACTCCATAGCTGGACTCAATATCGTCCTTAAAAATTTCTATCCCCATGCCAAAAAAGAGATCACCAGTGACAATCCTTTGGCCAAAAACAGCCCAAACAAGGATCTATTGGTCTTTAGGATCAAAACACCCAAGCAAGAAAAAGAGGTGGAGCTTTTTGGCAAAAGTGGGATGGAGGGCGAGCCGGTGCATACTAAGATAGGGGATCTGGATATTACGCTCTCCTATGGAGCCAAGCGTATCACGCTACCTTTTGCCTTGAAGCTTAAAGATTTTCAGCTTAAGAGATATCCGGGCTCTATGAGCCCTAGCTCCTATGCAAGTGAAGTGGTCGTTATTGACAAGCACAAAAGCTTTCCCTACCGCATCTATATGAATCACGTGCTGGACTACAAAGGATATCGTTTTTTCCAAAGTTCGTATGATATGGATGAAAAGGGGACGATTCTCTCTGTTAACCACGATCCGGGGACGCTGATCACCTATATTGGGTACTTTTTACTGGCTTTGGGGATGCTGCTGCACTTTTTTATGCCCCAAAGCCGTTTTCAAAAATTGGCAAGATTGACCAAAAAAGTCCAACAAGAGCGTCAGATGCTTTTAAAGACCACGATGACCTCACTGCTGCTTTTTGTGGGGATACATTTGTGGGCGGCAGATCCCATAGCCCAAGCGCATAAGATTGACTCTGGCCACGCCGATAGATTTGGAGCTACTATTTTAGTGCAGGACAATGGAGGGCGAATAGAGCCAATCGATACCCTCTCTCGTCAAATTCTGGCCAAAATAGCCCGCAGTGAGAAGCTGTACGGATTAGATCCTAATCAATATTTTTTGGGGATGACGATAGAGCCTGAGATCTTTCAAAAAATCCCTATGATCTATGTGCACCACCCCTATATCAAAAAGCTCATTGGTCTTAAGCCAGATCAAAAATATGCTAAATTTGAGGATTTTTTCGATGCCAATCAAAGCTATAAACTTACCTCTCTTGTTCAAAAAGCTATGGCTAAAAAGCCGGCCAAACGAAACCAGTTGGATAAAGACTTGATCAAAGTGGACGAGCGGGTTAATGTGGCCTATATGGTCTATACTGGGGTGCTATTGCGTATCATCCCAAATCCTCATGACAAAAATGGCAAATGGGTCTCGCCTATTGAAGCGATTGAGAGTTTCCCACCAAAAGAGGGGCAGTTAGTGCGTCTCATCATGGCTAGCTACTTTAAAAGCGTGGAAGATGGGATCAAGAGTGGTGATTGGAGCAAAGCAAATAAAGCTCTTAAGGTAATAGCCGACTATCAAAAGTACTATGGTGCGGCGGTGATGCCCTCCAAGACAAAGATCAAAGCGGAGCTCCTCTACAATAAGCTCGATATCTTCAACCGCCTCGTCCCCTATTATATGCTCATCGGCTTTACCCTATTGGTACTGATTTTGGCCAATCTCATCAACCCAAAGATCAAGATAGGTCCGGTGGTCAAGATCGGTGTAGTGCTTATTTTCCTGGGATTTTTGGCACACACCTTTGGGATGATACTTCGCTGGTACGTAGCGGGTCACGCTCCATGGAGCAATGGATACGAGTCGATGGTCTACATCTCTTGGGCCACGATCCTGGCCGGATTTTTCTTCGCCAAGAAAAGCCCTATCGCCTTTGCGGCTACGGCGCTGCTGGGCGGGCTCATCCTCTTTGTGGCACATCTTAACTGGATGGATCCACAGATCACCAATCTTGTGCCCGTGCTCAAATCCTATTGGCTGATGATCCATGTCTCGGTGATTACGGCTAGTTATGGCTTTTTAGGACTTGCAGCGCTTTTGGCTTTTGTGGTACTGATACTTTTTATATTCCTAAACGACAACAATAAACAGATGATGGTGCTCACTTTCAAAGAGCTCACCTATATCGGCGAGATGAGTCTCATCATTGGTCTTGTATTGGTGACATTGGGAAACTTCCTGGGTGGCGTGTGGGCCAATGAGAGCTGGGGACGATATTGGGGATGGGATCCCAAAGAGACTTGGGCTGCCGTGACGATCCTGGTCTATGCGGCGATCGAGCATATTAGGCTAGTCCCCGGGCTTAATCGTCTCTTTTTATATAATGTTTTGGCACTATTGGGCTACTCTAGCGTACTTATGACCTATTTTGGAGTCAACTTTTACCTAAGCGGTATGCACTCCTACGCTCAAGGCGATCCCGTGCCAATCCCTACATGGGTCTACTGGGCCGTGGGTATAGTCTTTGTCATTATTGCGTTGGCCTATTATAAAAAGCAAAAATATCAAATAGATATCAGAATTTAGAATAGAGGCAAGAGAGGAGGGGGCCTTTGGCTCCCTTACTTTTTAAACCAGTTTTTGACTTTCTCAAAGAGCGAGGAGAATTTCTCCTCGTGCGGTTTGCTCTGTACGCCAAAGCTCTCTTGGAGTTTTTCTAATAAATTGCGCTGTTCTTGGGTGAGTTTGGTAGGGAAAATAAGTTTAATTTGGGCGATGAGGTTGCCTATTTTACCGGTTCGAAGATTTTTAAATCCCTCCCCTTTAAAGATAAACTGCTCCTTATCCTTTGTACCCGTATGGAGTTTGAGCTCCTTTTCTCCTCGAGGGGTGGGGATGGTAATACTCTCGCCAAGCAAGGCTTTGGTGAAAAATATTGGGACTTCAAGATAGATATCGTCGTTGTGGCGTATAAAGTGCTCATCCTCTTCCACATAGATGGTAATATAAAGATCTCCTCGTTTGCCAGAAGATGAGATGTTGCCTTTGCCTTGTACTCGGATGCGGTTGCCAGAATCTACTCCCTCAGGGATTTGGATCGTAATCTTTTCGTGTTTGGTCTCATATCCATAGCCGTAACATTTTACACATTTTTGCGTAGCAATCTCCCCACTCCCGCCGCATCTAGGACAGGTTTGAGAAAAAGTCATAAAACCTTGTCGATAGTATATTTGACCTCTACCTTGACACTCAGGACATACGGAGAGTTTGCCCTCTTTTGCACCCGTGCCTTTACAGGCCTCGCAAGGCACTTTATAGCTATACTCTATCTCTTTTTGAGCGCCAAAAAGTGCGTCTTTAAAGCTAATGGTCAGCTCCAATCCCAAATCAAGCGGATACTTCTCCTCTTGACGGCGTCTACCAAAGTTTTGTCCAAAAGCTTCACCAAAAATGGATTCAAAAAAGTCCATTATATCTTCATAACTGCTGTTTTCAAATCCCCCAAATCCATGACTCTCTAAGCCCGCCTTACCGTATCTATCATATAAGGCCCGTTTCTCCTCGTCGCTAAGGACTTGATACGCTTCGTTGATGAGTTTAAATTTCTCCTCAGCCTCCTTGTCGCCTGGATTTCTGTCTGGATGATACTTTAGGGCCAATTTTCTGTAAGCTTTTTTGATCTCTTCTAAAGAAGCCGATCGGTCAACCTCTAAAATTTCGTAATAATCGATATCCACCAACTCTTGTCCTTTTAAGGTAGTTTTAAGCTGCCTAAGTTTATCAAAAGAAACGTAATAAAAAATTAAATTTTTGATATAATCGATGAAAAAAACGAGGATGTGTGTGGAAAGGAGTCTTACAAAGTTTTACAATCTTGTGGAGGCTTTGGAGAGTTTGCCAAGTATTGGTAAAAAAAGCGCAATGCGGTTGGCTTTTTATATGGTGCGTGAGTCTCCAATGGATGCGCTCAGAATTGCTCACGCTATCGAAGATGCCCTAAGCTCCACTCGTCTTTGTCAAAAGTGCTTGGGTCTTAGTGAAGATGAATTGTGCCACATCTGTAGCGATGATCTTAGGGACAAGGGGGTTCTTTGTTTGGTGCAAGGAGCTAGGGATATCTCTTTGATAGAGGAGAGTGGTGAGTATGAGGGAATGTATATGGTCTTTGATCAGCTCAGTGAGAGCAATCTTGCTCACCTCAAGGATCTCATCGGGGAGTATGGCACCAAAGAGCTGATCTTCGCTTTTACCCCATCCTTGCAAAACGAGGCCCTCTTGCTCTATATAGAAGATCAGCTCCAACATTTCGATCTCAAATTTACCAAAATCGCTCAAGGGGTGCCTACGGGTGTGCGTTTGGAAAATGTAGATAGTCTCTCTTTAGCCAAAGCGATAGCTGACAGGGTGGAAGTGTAGACCCACTTCCCATTCTATTTTTGGTATAATAGCGCAATTTTTCAAAAAGAGGATAAAGTATGGAGTGGAGTCCAAGCAGTTGGAGAGATTTTCCTATCAAACAACAACCTGAGTATAAAGATCAAAACGAACTTAAAAGGGTGGTAGAGGAGCTTCGCACTTTTCCACCTCTTATTTTTGCCGGAGAGGCTAAAGAGCTCAAAGAAAAACTAGCACAAGTGGCCAAGGGTGAAGCGATTTTACTCCAAGGTGGCGATTGTGCCGAGAGTTTTGCCAATTTTAACGCTGCTAATATACGCAATCTTTTTAAAGTACTTTTACAGATGAATATGGTGCTGATGTATGCTACTGGCAAACCGGTGGTCAAGATCGGACGGATCGCCGGGCAGTATGCCAAGCCTAGAAGTAGCGACTATGAGGAGATAGACGGCCAAAAGCTTCCAAGCTACCGAGGTGATATCATCAACGAGATCGCCTTTACGCCAGAGGCCAGAGAAGCGAGACCTGAAAAGATGCTCGAAGCCTACTACAAATCGGCGGCTACTCTTAATTTGATTAGAGCTTACGCCAGAGGCGGTTTTGCGGATCTTCGGGCTATTCATAAATGGAATTTGGAGTTTTTGCAAGGTAACGAGCTAGAGAATAGATTTGAAGAGCTTGCCGATAAAATTACGCAAGCCCTTCGCTTTATGGAGGCGTGCGGCGTCAATCCGGATAACACTCCGCAGCTCAAACAGACCACTCTTTATACTTCCCATGAAGCTTTACTACTTGAGTATGAGGAGGCGCTCACTCGAAAAGATACTTTTACAGGTGATTGGTATGATTGCAGTGCCCACTTTTTGTGGATAGGGGATCGCACCAGAGATCTGGATGGGGCTCATGTGGAGTTTTTTCGAGGGATCAAAAATCCCATCGGCTGCAAGGTAGGACCATCTATGAAGCCAGATGAATTGCTTCAGCTTATCGACAAGCTCAATCCCAAGAACGAGCCAGGAAGGCTTACGCTGATCGTACGTATGGGAGCCGATAAGATCGGTGAGCTCTTCCCGCCGCTGCTTAGAGCTGTCAAAGAGGCTGGCAAAGAGGTGGTTTGGAGTATCGATCCGATGCACGGCAATACCTATAAAACCGATGGAGGGCTCAAGACCAGAGATTTTGAAAATATTCTTAGCGAAGTGAAGCAGTTTATCCAGATCCACAAAGCCGAGGGGACGATTCCGGGCGGCATGCATCTGGAGATGACGGGAAGCGATGTGACAGAGTGTACCGGAAGCATCAGTGCTTCCATCACCGAAGAGGGACTCAAAAGCCGCTACCATACCCAATGCGACCCACGCCTTAACGCCAATCAGGCTTTGGAGCTGGCATTTATGGTAGCCGAGACTTTCAAAGAGTTGCAAAAATGAGAAAGTTTCTTTTTCTGGCGGTATTTGCAGCCACTCTTTTTGCCTATGAAAATGTAGACGCCAAGACTTTTGCCACTTTGGCCAAAGAAAAAGATGTGGTGCTGCTAGATGTACGCACCCCTGCAGAATTTAGGGAGGGTCATATCCAAGGAGCCAATCTCATCCCTATCCAAGTCTTTGGCTATCTCTTTTTGGGCGGCAAGGGGATAGGGGACAAAAAGATCCTCGTCTACTGCCACAGCGGCAATAGAAGCGCCAAAGCGGCTCAGTGGCTGGAGAGCTGGGGAGCCAAGAGAGTCTACAACCTTCGAGGCGGTATTTTGGAATGGCAAGCGGCCAAGCTGCCGCTGGTACGCTAAAGAAGTTTTACAGCTTCTTTCATATACTTGCTGATCTCCTCTTTTTCATACTGAAAATCGGTAAAGATCTCAAAGGCTAGAACCCCTTGATAGAGCAGCATCTCGGTGCCGTCTTTGGTGAGGAGGCCGTAAGATTTGGCCAAAGCCAGAAATGGCGTGAGCTTGTTATAGATCACGTCTACGGCGTATTTGGCCTGTGGGAGGATGGTATCCAGTAGATCCTTTGGGGCTGGGAGGTTATCGTCTTTGAGGCCCGCGGAGGTGGTGTTGATCACCAGATCGAAAGCTATTGGCTCGAACTCGTCCCATGTATAGGCTTTGAAACCCTTTTCCCAAAAGTAGGGGAGGCGTTTGCCGCTGCGATTGAGGATGACAGGCTCATACCCTTTGTGGCGCAGATACAGAGCAATCGCCTTGGCAGTGCCGCCGGCTCCCAGGATCAAGACACTCTTGAAATCGAACTCTTTGATACTCTCGTAAAATCCCGGGGCATCGGTGTTGTAGGCGTAGATTTTGCCATCTTTATGGTACCATGTATTGACTGCCTCGATCTCCTTGGCGATACCCAGCACCTCGTCGGCCTGTTTGAAAGCCTCCTCTTTGTATGGGACTGTGATATTGACGCCAGTGAGTCCCAGCTCCAAAAATCTATCCCGAAGCAAAGGCTCTTGGAGCAAGATCTTTGTGTAGCATCCATCGAATCCAAGCTTTTCAA
>JALWCE010000097.1:53014-55852 GCA_027036935.1 Nitratiruptor sp.
GGTTTCCAAAAATAGCGTAGAGTCTCATCGTGCAAGCTCCTCCAGAGCCTTTTTCAAGGCTCCCAGTTTGTTGTTGACCTCCAAATATTCAAGCTCTGGTTTGCTATCGGCTACGATACCGGCACCCGCTTGGAATACCACTTTATCTGGCAAAAGCATGGCGGTGCGGATGGCGATGGCACTGTCCATATCGCCATTGAAGCCAAAATATCCCACGCTTCCGCTGTAAAATCCACGCTTGAGCCCTTCGAACTGGGCGATCAGCTCCATCGCTCGAATCTTTGGGGCTCCCGTCATGGTACCGGCAGTGAATGTGGCCATGAAAAGATCGAACATATCGTACTTCTCATCCAGCTTTCCTACCACGTCGCTAACCATATGCATCACGTGGCTGTAGCGCTCGACGCGCATGATCTCGGGGACTTTCACGCTGCCGGGTTTGGCCACTCGCCCCACGTCGTTGCGTCCTAGGTCTATGAGCATTACGTGCTCGGCCACCTCTTTGGGGTCGTTTAGCATCTCTAGCTCCAGTTCCTTGTCCCGAGCAGGTGTCCCACCTCGCTTTCTGGTACCTGCAATGGGACGCAAAAGGATCTCCCCATCGGTGAGTCGCACCATCACCTCTGGACTGCTGCCGGCTATGGCAAAATTTGCGTGTTCCAGCAAAAAGAGGTAAGGAGAGGGATTGAGGGTGCGAAGCTTGCGATAGAAGCTAAATCTATCTACGATCGCTTGCTGGGTGAGGCGGTTGGAGATGACGATTTGAAACACGTCGCCGCTTCGTATCATCTGTTTTGATTTGGCCACCATTTCAAAAAACTGCTCTTTGGAGTGGGCAAATTTGGACTCACCTAAAATTTTTGCTTTTTTAAGCGGAGTGTAGCGATAGGTACCTTTGATGGACTTTTCCATCTCTTTAAAGCGATCGGCTACCTTTGGATCGGGAGTGAGCAGGGTTAAGGAGGCGTTTTTATGAGAATAGGCGAGGGTAAGCTTAGGACGCAGCATATAAAAGTCTGGCGTATGGAGCTCGTCTTTGAGATTTTGCATAAAAGGCTTGAGTACGGGTTCAAACTCTTTGACCATATCGTAGCCGATATAGCCGATGAAGCCGTCTACAAATCCAACACCCAATTTTTTAGAGAGCTCCTTGTAGTACTCAAAATCCACCTCTTTGTAATATTTTTTCATAAAAAGCAGAGGATTAGACTCTATTTGGTGCACTTTGCCTTGGCTATTTTTATAAAAGCTTTTGCCATCTTCGCTCCAGATAGCCTCATGCTCTCCACAGACGATAAAGCTAAAATTCCCATCGCTCGTATTGACTACACTCTCAAATAGATAAGATTTTTGTGTGGGGAAAAATTCCTTTGCTTTTTCGTACAAAGCGATAGGCGTAAATTCATCCAGTGCAAACTTTTTATAATATAGCATCATTCTACCTTGGTGATAAAAGCGTTTTTGCTAATTGTTTTTCTGATTTTAGGCAGATATTTTGTTGCCTCTTCCCTAGAAGAAAATGGACCGATATAGACTCGTTTAATCCGTTTTCCATTAATAACAAACTCTTTAATTTTATATTCAAATCCGCTCTTTTTGATCTTTTGTAAAAAGGCACTGTTGGGATCGTAGTGCAAAAAGGCACCCACTTGTATATACACATTGCCGCTATGATGGATTGTGGGAGTGGATTTGGGTTTTGGTTTTGGTTTTGGTTTGTGAAAGGTTTTGGGAGGGCTTTTATGCACAGTGCTCTTTTGCTTTTGGGTTGTGGGCTTGGCTTTTGGCGGTGTAGGTGTTGCGTGGGGAGCGGTAAGGTGTTGCGAATGCACAGCGGTGTTTGGAGTGGCTGTCCCTTGACGCATCACATCATCTATTACTTTTTTAAACTCCTCATCGCTTTGCTTCTCCTCTTCTTTAGAGACGATGGGCACCTCTTCAAAATTATCCTCACTCGATACCTCGCTCATAGAGGAGCTCTCCATTTCCACAAGGGCCTCTTGAGGAGTGGAGGAGGAGTCTGTAACAATTTTGACGATGCTAATGACGATGATAAAAATCAAAAAGATAGAACCACCAATAAGAAGATATCGTTTTATTTTGTTCTTCTTTTCATATTTTTCCAAAACGATATCGTTGAGCTCATCCTCATGCAACTCCTCCAGATCCTCTAAAGTTTCGTTGAAGTGCTCTTTTTTCATGGTAGGTCCTTGTTACGAGGTAGCATAATTATAGTTAAAAATAATTGAAAGGGAGCTTCAAAATTTCCCCTGAAAGGGAGGGGAAATTAGTACGTAGGTTGGGTATAAAGGATAAAGTTGCGGGCAAGTTGAACCATCTCTTCTTTAATCTTTTGATGTAGATTGATATCTTCGATGTTATCCAATACATCGGCGATACGAGTAGCGATGAGCTCGAACTCTTTTTCTTTCATACCTCTAGCCGTCAATGCAGGACTTCCTATGCGAATGCCGCTGGTAACAAAAGGGCTTCTGGTCTCTCCTGGAACCGTATTTTTATTGACGGTGATACCGGCACGCCCCAGCGCCTCGTCCGCATCTTTACCGCTAAAACCCTTATCCAAGAAACTCACAAGTACCAAATGGTTGTCTGTCCCGCCGCTAACGACGTTGTAGCCTCGATTCATCAACACGGTGGCCAAAGTCTCGGCGTTTTTTCGCACCTGTTTGGCGTACTCTTTCCATTCAGGCTTTAAGTTTTCTCCAAATCCTACCGCTTTGGCAGCGATGACGTGGACAAGAGGCCCTCCTTGGATACCGGGGAATATGGCGCTGTTGATCTTTTTGGCCAAATCGGCATCGTTGGTCATTATCATAC
>JALWCE010000097.1:55862-56390 GCA_027036935.1 Nitratiruptor sp.
TTATCATACCGCCTCTTGGACCTCGAAGGGTTTTGTGGGTGGTGGTGGTGACCACGTCGCAGTAGGGAAATGGACTAGGATGCTCGCCGGCTGCCACAAGACCCGCGATATGGGCGATATCCGCCATCAAAAAGGCCCCCACTTCCTCGGCGATCTCTTTAAATTTTTTAAAATCGATAACCCTTGGATATGCGCTGGCTCCACATATGATGAGCTTTGGTTTTGCGATCTTGGCGATATCAAGGACTCGGTCATAATCGATCCATCCCTCGTCGTTGACGCCATAAAAAAAGCTTTGGTAGATCTTGCCGCTAGCGTTGACTTTGGCGCCATGGGTGAGGTGTCCTCCGTGGCTGAGATCCATCCCCAAGATCTTGTCGTAGGGCTTGAGCAAAGCCAGATAGACCCCTTGGTTAGCTTGACTGCCGGAATGGGGCTGAACGTTGACATATTCGCAGCCAAAGAGCTTTTTGGCCCGCTCGATGGCCAGCTCCTCGATGGCGTCGGCATATTCGCATCCGCCATAGT
>JALWCE010000097.1:56400-72072 GCA_027036935.1 Nitratiruptor sp.
CGCATGGCAGGGAACAAGATCACATCGCGGATGGAGTGCTGGTTGGTCAGCAGCATCACGAGTCTGTCAATCCCGATACCTTCACCAGCTGTTGGCGGCATTCCATATCCCAAGGCTCGCACGAAATCCTCGTCCATATGCATCGCTTCATCATCCACCTCTTTGGCGGCTACCTGGGCTTTGAAGCGCTCATATTGATCCAGTGGGTCGTTGAGCTCATTAAAGCCGTTGGCGATCTCTTTGCCGGCGATGAAGAGCTCGAAACGCTCGGCTATCTCGGGATTTTCGTCGCTTCTGCGAGCCAGCGGGCTGATCTCGATAGGAAAGTGGGTGATGAAAGTGGGGTGGATCAGCTTTTCTTCTACGAAGTTGTCAAAGAGCTCCGCTTGGAGTGCCCCTAGCGTCATCTTGTCCGCATCTTTTAGCTCTAGTCCATGCTCTTTGAGATAGGCTATGATCTTGGGCTTGTCTTCGATCACGTCGCTAGGTACCCCTCCTATCTCTTCGATAGCATCTTTGTACTTGATTTTGCTAAAGGGTGTGGAAAAGTCGATAATGTGCTCGCCATAAGGAAGCTCTTTTGGGAGGTTTAGCTTCTCAAAAAGGTACTCAAAGAGCTCTTCGGTGAGTTTCATCAAATCTTCATAGGTATGGTAGGCCCAGTAAAACTCTATCATCGTAAATTCGGGATTATGGGTGGCGTCCATCCCCTCGTTACGAAAGTTTCTGTTGATCTCAAAGACTGCCTCGAAGCCTCCTACGATAAGGCGTTTGAGATAGAGCTCTGGAGCGATACGCAAATATCTATCTACGCCCAAAGCGTTGTGGTGGGTGATAAAAGGTCTAGCGTTGGCGCCGCCTGGGATTGGGTGCATCATTGGCGTCTCTACCTCTAAAAAGCCATGGCTTTCAAAGAATTCTCGAATGAGGCTAATGATGCGGCTGCGAAGGATAAAGACCTTTTTGACATCGGGATTCATGATGAGATCAAGATACCTCTGGCGATATCGCAGCTCCTTATCCTGTAAGCCGTGGTACTTTTCTGGTAGCGGTACGATTGCTTTTGTAACGAGATGAAGTTCGTTGGCGTGCAGGGTTAACTCTCCGGTTCGGGTGACGAATGGATAGCCTATAGCTTCTACAATATCGCCTACTTCTATAAGTTTCTTGACCTTTTTGAACCACTCATCTCCCAAGGAATCTTTGTTAAAATAGATCTGCACCACGCCGCTCTCATCCTCAATCTTGGCAAATGCCGCTTTGCCCATGAGGCGTAAAAATTTGATGCGTCCGTTGAGTTTAACGCATGCTTTCTCATCCTTTTTGGTTTCAAGCTCTTTGACATATGCATATTTTTTTAAAAATTCACTGTTTTTTATCTCTTTACAAAAGCCGTGGCCATAGGGGTTAACACCCATCTCTTTGAGCTCTTGTGCTTTTTGGATACGTTGCTGTTCGTATTGGTTGTCAAATATCAATTTTGTTTCTCCTTTGTTATTTGCTTAACGAGATTTTCTTGAGCGCTTTGGATGACGCTTTGCTCCACCTCTTTAGAGACCTCTTGACCGGCTTTGGCGCTTTGCTGCGTCACCTTGGGCGCAACGAGGTCTTCAGGTTTGAGTTTGATAATATAGGCGCCCGTTTTGACCAAGAGGGGGTAGAGGATAGAGTCTTTCGTGTACTTTTGCAGCACACGCTTGGTAAGCTCCATACTCGAAAGAGCGTAAATGATAACAGAAAAGATCAAAAAGATTTTTGCCCAGCCAAAGAGTGCTCCAAGGAGCTTATTGAAAAATCCCATACCGCTGGCATGGACAAGTCTTGTGATAAGTTTGCCCAAGTAGACCATTATAAACCAGATACCAAAAAGTCCGGCCAAAAAACCGATAAAGATCATAGCCGCTTCGTTGTGTATGGGATAGACGGTGTGGCTGATCCACTGGCCTATGGTCTGGGCGTATCGAGAGCCGTAGTAGATACCTCCAATAATGCCCGCTAGTCCAAAAAACTCCTTAATAAATCCGTCCAGCAGACCTTTAAGGCCCAAAAAGAAGATAATCAGTGCTATAACGAGGTCAAAAGTAGTTATATGATCGATATGTCCCATCACGTATCCTATAAGTGCCTAATAAAAGTCATAAGCTCATCTGGTTTATTGGAGTACTTAAGAGCCGTGGATTTGTCTATGATGCGGCTAAGCAGTAATTTTTGGAGGACTTTAGTTTGGGTCTGCATCCCCGTTTGTTGCTGGTTGAGCTGCATTTGGGAGTAGATTTGGTGGATCTTGTTCTCTCTGATGAGGTTGGCTACCGCCGGGTTGTTGATCAAAATCTCGTGTACCGCAATCCGTCCCCCGCCGATTTTTGGTACGAGGGCTTGGGATATGACGGCTACGAGACTGGTGGAGAGTTGGGCTCGTATTTGAGGCTGAGAGTCGCCGGGAAATACGTCGATGATACGGTTGATGGTGCCTGGGGCCGAGTTGGTATGCAAGGTGCCAAAGACCAGATGGCCCGTCTCGGCGGCGGTAAGAGCGGCTTGTATGGTCTCTTGATCCCGCATCTCGCCTATAAGTATTACGTCGGGGTCTTCGCGTAAGGCGTATTTTAAAGCGTTGGCGTAGCTTTTGGTATCAAGGCCTAACTCCCGGTGAGAAAAGAGGGATTTTTTGTTTTGATGGATAAATTCTACGGGATCTTCGACGGTAATGATATGTTTATGCTCTTTTTCATTAATTTCGTTGAGCATAGCGGCCAAAGTGGTCGATTTTCCGCTTCCGGTAGGCCCGGTAACGAGAATGAGTCCTTTTTCCCTTTGGATTATGGTTTTAAATATTTCTGGTAGCCCCAAATCATCAATGGAGGGGATTTGGCTGGGGATGATCCTAAAAGCGGCTGCTACATTGTCGAGCGTGCGGTAGTAATTGGCTCGAAAGCGTCCTATATTTGGAACGTCAAAGGCAAAGTCGAGTTCAAGATTTTCTTCAAACTCTTTTTTTTGCTTCTCGGTGAGCAAGGAGTAGCAGATTTCTTGGACCTCTTGACCTGTGAGTTTTGGCAGGTTTAAAGGTACGAGTCGCCCGTCGATACGTACTTGCGGCTCGCTGTTCATCACCAAGTGCAAGTCTGAGGCGTTGTGGGCTACGACGGTCTTAAAAAGGGAAGTCATATCTAGTTGCATTTTTTGCCTTCTTGCTCGATATTACTCAATGATCTTTGGTACAATAAAAAAGTTGTCCATAGCTTTGGGAGCGTGTCGCAAAATTTTTTGCGGAATGGTTGGATCGAGGTGTGGTTCATCTTTTCGTAAAGGAGCGCTTATATCAATGGGACTAAAGGTAGCTTCTAAGGAATCTAGATCGAGTTCGTCAAGAATATCCACAAATTCCAGAAATTTATTGAGTTCTTGGAGAGTATGCTCTTTTTCTTCTTCGGATATGCTAAGCATACTGAGATTTTGTAGGCGTTGGAGTAGGGCCGAATCGATCTTTTGCATCGCTGTGCCTTTTTGTTTTTTCGCTATTTTACCATAAAATAAAGTTTTGTTTGATAAGATTAGCGCACTATAATGATGAAGGAGAGGGTTTGGGCACTAAAGAAAATATCGAGTATATCAAGCAAGAGCTCAGTAATGAGGAGAAGTTTCTCGAATCGGTCATAAAATTAGAAAAATTTTATAAAAAGTATAAAAAGGCTCTTTTGAGTGCTTTGATTGCTTGTGCGCTTTTCGTAGTAGGTTATATGGGCTATGAGTGGAAAAAGGATCGGGATTTAAGGATTTCTAACCAGCTTTTTCAAAAACTTTTAGTCAATCCTAATGACAAGGAGGCTTTAGAGAATTTGCGTTCGCTTAATCCAAAATTATATGATCTTTATCTTTACCAAAAAGCGATGCGTACCAAAGACGCAAGGCTTTTTGAAAAACTTACCTCCACTCAAGATCCGATACTCTCAGATCTCGCCAAGTACCATCTCGCTGTTTTGCAACAGGATACAAAGGCGTTGGAGCGTTATGGTATGCAAGAGGGGGCTTTGCTGCGGGAGATGGCTTTGTTGGATGATGGCTATCTTTGGATGAAAGGCAAAAAAATTACTCGGGCCAAAGAGGAGCTCTCTGGCGTGCCAAAAGAGTCGCCGGCTTATCCGTATAGTTTGTTGTTAAAACACTTTGGCACAAAGGTAAGCAGATGAGAAAAGTAGCCTTTGGGATAGTTTTTTTGTTGTTATTTTTGAGTGGTTGTAGCACCAAAAAGTACTTTATGCCCCAAGAGGTGGCCGGGGCTGTGGATTTTGACGGCAAACTGCCCGCTCCCATTATAGACGTGCTGCGAGAAGGGGCTACGTTGCAAAACGGCCAATTTATAAGCGAGCAAGGTTTGGAGCCTTACAAATTGCCTAAAGGGTATCTTTTTATCAAGCGAGCGGGGAAGTATTATCTAGCAGCCGATAGATGTCATAAGATAAAGGTCATCGACGCTACAACTAAAAAAGAAGTTTTTCAAAAAGATTTCAAGATGAAAGCCCCCGTAGCGGCCAATTTCAAAGATGGTATGTTGGCTTTGGTATTTGACAACAACTCATTGCTGCTGCTAGATACCGCTACGGGAGAGAAGATCTACTCTTCTGATCAAACACCAGATATTGCCGTGGATACGAAGATAGCAAACCCATACTTTTTGGGGAAATTGGTACTATTCCCGACTTTAGATGGCAAAATCGTTGTCGTAGATAGCCGTACGGGGAGAGAACTTCGCACTCTTATAGTAGGAACGCACAGATATTTTAATAATGTGATCTTTTTGGACGTAATCGACGAGAAACTTATCGCCGCTACTCCTAACAAAATAATCTCCGTTACCCCGCAGTTTACCAATTCGTTGGATGTGGAGCTTAGCGATGTGCTCTATGTCAAAAACAGAGTCTATTTGCTTACTAAAGATGGACGCATTATCCTAACCGATCCTGAGCTCAATCCTTTAAAAGAGCGAAAGTTTAATTTCGCCCATTTTACCGGAGCTATCTATGGAGAGTTTATCTATATCATTGAAAAGAGTGGCTATATCATAGCCGTAGACAAAGACTTGCGTGTAGCCAATGTCTTTGAGCTTCCTGAAGAGATTGATAACTATATTTTTACAGCTCATGATACGCTCTATTATGATGACAAATATTTCAAACTCAATAAAGTTCGATGAAAGAGCTGGTGGAATTTTTCAAACAAAGAGGTCTCTTATTTCGCTCTTTGGAACCTCTTGAGCCTAAAACTTTTGAAATCAAAAAGCGTGTGGAGCTTTTTAGGGGATTAGATACCCAAAACTCCTTTGTTTTAGTGGTGCAAATGGCTAAAAAGAGTCGATTGTTGCAAAAAGAGGTTCAAGAGTTAGAAAAAATGTCCAAAAAGATCGAAGCAAAACTAGACCACGGTTTTAAGCGGCGCTTCTTGTTGATCCAAGGGCCTATTTGTTCCAAAGCGAAAGAAGAGTTAGAGAAGATGGGTTGGAGAATTCATGCTCTTGTGTGATATTGGTAATAGCTGTGCCAAACTTTTTGACGGCCAAACCCTGCGTCGACTCTCTTTGGAGGAGCTTGAGGCTTGGAAAGAAAATCGAGTCTACTATCTTAATGTTAATAAAAAGGCTGCACAAATACTCCAAAATTTTGATAGTTGGATAGATTTAGAACCCTTTATCGAGTTAGATAGTGCTTATGAGGGATTGGGAGCGGATAGAAAAGCCTTGTGTAGCTTTATTGAAGATGGAGTGATAATAGATGCGGGAAGTGCGGTAACGATAGATGTAATGGAGAAAAAAAGGCATAAAGGCGGTTTTATCTACCCGGGATTCGAAGCGCTCAAAAAAGCCTACGCATCCATCTCGCCGACCCTTGATAAAGAGCCCGTTTGGCCAAAAGAGTCGCTACCACTCTCTACCAAAGAGGCTATTGGGTATGGTATGCTTTCTCCTTTGGTTTGTGCTATTAATAAGTTGGGTGAAAAAAAAGATCTCTTTTTAACTGGTGGAGACGCTCAAGTGCTTGCTTCTTATTTACCCCAAGCGTTGTACAAACCTCTGTTGATCTTTGAAGCGATGGAGAAAATTATACGGAGGAAAAATGTATGCTAACGATTGCGTTGCCTAAAGGGCGTATAGGAGAAGACTCTTTAAAACTCTTTGAGCAAATTTTTAATAAGACATTTCGTTTTGAGGAGCGTAAACTCATTTTGGAGGTGGATGAGTTTCGTTTTTTACAGGTACGTAACCAAGATGTCCCCACTTATGTCTATCATCAAGCGGCTGATATGGGCGTAGTTGGATTGGATGTATTAGAAGAGAGAGGACTCGATTTGGTACGACTGCTTGATCTTGGGTTTGGGCGTTGTGAGGTGAGTATCGGTATTCGGGTGCAAGAGGAGCTAGATTTTACCAAGCCAAGTTACAAAGTGGCTACCAAGATGGAGAATATTACCAGAGATTTTTTTAGCAAAAAGGCGATTCCGGTAGAGATTATCAAATTGTATGGCTCTATAGAGCTGGCTCCTTTGGTGGGGCTTGCCGATATGATTGTCGATATCGTTGAAACGGGAGAGACTATGCGTCAAAATGGCTTAAAGCCAGCACTTTCGATTATGCAAAGCAGTGCCTTTTTAATCGCTAATAAAAATAGCTTTTATGATAAAAAAGAGCCGATTTTAGATCTTAGGGAAAAAATCAAAAAGGCGCTGTATGGGGCTTGAGCTCTATGGTCAGATCGAGCCGCTTTTGGGCTTTGATGAGCAAAAAGAGCGATTATACGATATCTTTTTGGAAAAATTGCGTCTTTTGGGCGTGCAAAGCTTTTTGGATGTGGGGTGTGGGAGCGGCGTTTTTATGCAAAGAGCAAAAAAGCTTGGCTTGGAGTGCGAGGGGATAGATCTAAGCCAACAGATGGTAGAGCGGACGCGAAGCAAGGGACTAAGAGCATACTATCAAGATGTTTGTGCGGTGCAAAAAAAGTATGAGGCGATCACCGCTGTTTTTGACGTGATCAATTATATGGATCAAGAAGAGCTCAAAAGATTTTTTGGATGCGTCAAAGAGGCTGTACAAAGTGGAGGCTATTTTTTGTGCGACATCAACACGCTGTATGGTTTTGAAGAGATAGCCCCCGGAGCTATGATTTTAGATAAAGATCATCTTTTTATTGCTATAGAGGCGGAGTACAATGAGGGAAGATTAGTAACGGATATCACTGCTTTTTTTAGACAAAATAGCTGTTTTGTTAAAAAAAAGGATACAATTACTCAGTACTATCACGAGATAGAGTTTTTAAAAACTTTAGGACTCAATCTTGTGGATATTGACTTTGTATCGCTGTATGGCGATGAGGTAGACAAAGCCTTATTGACATTTCAAAAGGAGTAAGATGGGACTATTTGGATTTGGAAAGAAAAAGCAAACTCCAAACTCTTCGCAACCCCAAAATGAGATCGTACGCCTCAATAGGAGAGTCGTAGATCGATATTGGATTGAAAATCTTCCTACCTCATTGGGAGATGGAGTGGATGGTGCAAAAAATTCTATAGCGATAGGCGTAAAGTCTGGTAATTTGAGCGTAGGCGATTTTATCGATTTGCAGATATTGCAAAATACTTATGAGGCCGAAGTGGAACGAATCGCTACTACAAAGGTGGCTTTTAAGCTCTCCCCAGAGCTTCAGCAAGAGATTTTGCGCCCTTATCTCAAAAGGATTATCGAAGAAGAGCCACAGATATCTTCTTATTTGAATCTAGAAAACATCGTACACGATCAAGAGATAGAGACCAACAAGGCTTTGGTTCATTTGATGCTGGAGTTGGATGATCCTAATACTAGTATTGAGAAATTCAAAGCCTATATCGAGGCGCTTCCGGTTTTGAAAGAGAAACTACTCAAAAAGGCAAACTCCATTGAGAAAACAAGAGCCTCTACAAAGGTGAAGGATGTAGGCTGTGCTATTACACGTTTGGGATTTTCGGAGGTGAAGCAAGAGGTATATGATTTTATCAATCATGAGGTTACTCTTTCAAATAACTCTTTACCCCAGTTTCAAGATTTTGAGGCTTACCATATATTTTTGACTGGATTTTTCAAAAAGATAGCGCCCCTTTTTGGATTTAAAGACATTAAAAACGAGGGTCAATCACTACTTAATATGCTCATGATACCCGCAGCGATTATTACTAAAGAGGCGCCGGAGGTAGGTAAGTGGTACCGTTCTCCTAAAGAGCTTTTTGGATTGGAGATGCGTTTTTTGGAGCGTTTGAAGCTAGGATGTGATTTCATTGATATTACTCAAGAGTATTTTGTAAAGACTTTAGGGGTGTTTACATATCTTTTTGATGGATTTATCTTGGGTTATCAGATGCTCTATCCCCAATATTCCCCCTCTACAAATATTGAACTTTCAGAGCGTAAACTCAAATTTGGGTATCTTTGTTATTTGAGTATGTTGGCTCTTCGCTTTGTATTTACCAATGATACCTATAGTGGATATCTGCTTTTTGGACGATTGCAGCGCTTAGGAATGAGTATGAGCCAAAGCAAAGCCTTTATGGATAAACTTATCCAAGGAACCAACGAGCAGCTTTTTAAAATAGGCGTTTCGAGTACGCTGAGGCCAAAAGAGATACCTTCCTCGCAATATACCCTTTCCTCTATCTTAGGTATGGGAATGTATGTGGAGTACCTCTCTAAATCCTTTGATATTTTTGATAAAAAGGGTATGAGGCTGGCTTTGCGTTATGAGGATGAATTTTTTGCTCACGATATTTTGGAAAAGATCATAAATTTGAGCGATTTTGAATTTCGCAAAGCCCCTTTTTGCGTAGTTTCGTGTGATAAATTAAAAGACGAGGATCTTTATCTTGATCAATTTAAGGTTTTTGATCTTATAATTTTTAAAAATGTGGATAAATTGCCTACACAACTCTTTCAAGATTTTAGCAAGATATGGAAAGATTTTGAGGGTAAATGCATAGCCACCTACAGTAGCTACTCTATGATCGATTTTGAACATAGCGATCTTTACAGGGTGCTCAATCCTTTTGTAGTCGATTTTCCAAGTTATTATCAATCGACCACTCTTTATGTAAAAATGCTCAGCTATACCAAACAAAAAATTGATCGCTTTTTTGAAGATTTTGTATGTGATTTAGCCCAATTTAAAGGAGATAAGATATTATCGCAAAAAAGTGTCTATTGGAGATGTATACAAGAGGTATAAAAGGGCAAAAGCCCTTTTGCCGCCTCATTTATAAAGAGGTTTGAGTTCTTCAAAAGGGTTGGGAACCACTCGTTTCCTATCTACGATATATGGTACCAATGCGGCATGTCTGGCTCGCTTAATGGCCTCTTCTACCATCTCTTGGTGTTTTTTACAATTGCCCGTAAGTCGTCTTGGCATGATTTTATACCGCTCGCTGAGGCTATGTTTGATTAGTTCGATATCTTTATAGTCGATAAAAGTGATTTTCTTTTCGCAGTATCTACATGTTCTTTTTTTAAATCTTCTTCTTTCAGCCATTTTTAGTCCTTTCTAAAATGGAATTTCATCGTCATCTATATCTATTTCCGGAATATCCGGCTTTTTGGTTGGAGCAGTCTGCTCAGGTGTGGGTTGTGGTTGTGGAGCCGGTCTAGAATAGCTACCTGCTGGGGATTCTTCTCGACCACCCAGCATTTGCATATTGTCCACGGCAATAGAGTGTTTGGAGCGTTTGTTGCCTGTTTGGTCTGTCCACTGCTCGAAAACGAGTCTCCCCTCAATAAGGACCCTGCTGCCCTTTTTGAGATATTGGTTGGCCACTTCGGCCGCTCGCCCAAAAAGGGTGATGTCTATAAAGCAGACCTCCTCTTTTTGCTCGCCACTTTGGGTTTTAAAACGCCTGTTGGTGGCTATAGCCGTTTTGCCTATGGCCATCCCAGAGCTTGTATATTTGAGCTCGATATCTCGGGTGAGATTACCCACCATGATTACTTTGTTATACATGATTAGGCTTAGGACTCTTGGGCTTTAGCTTGTGAGGCTTCTGATTGGCCGCTTAGTTTCTTGGCTCTTTCTACCATTTTTTCCCAAGCTTGAATATCTTTTTTGGTTTCATATTTGATGGTGAGGAATCGGATCACATCTTCGGTAATGCGATAGATTCGCTCCAATTCTCGTACGGCTTGGGCGGGTGCTTTGAAGTAGATGATATAGTAGTGTCCACGCTCGAATTTGTCGATAGGATAGGCCAGTTTTCTTACGCCGATATCCTCTGTGGCTACGATCTCGCCGCCGTTGTTTTGGATCACATCTTTGATAAACTCAAACTTTGCCTTGCTCTCCTCTTCGGTGAGCGTTGGTTTGAGCACGAAAAGTGTCTCGTAGTGTCGCATTCTCTCTCCTTATGGCTATATATCCGGATTTTTCCGGCAAGGCTTTTTACCGACTATAAAAAGCAGCCCAATTTTATCAAAAATATCCTTGGATTTTCATTAAGCAAGAAAAAAGGAGTGCCTCCTTATCTATTGATTGGGCGGTCTTGAGATGATATTCACACTCTTGTAGTTCCAAAAAAATCTGAGGATAAGCTTTGATCTTGATGGCCGCTCTTGTACGCTCCGCCTCAATTTGTGGAGGAAGCTTATAACCCAAAATCTCTTTGGAGTCCACTTGACCGTGCAGTCGGATATAAGAGGAGAATAAAAAGAGCTGGCGCAAAAAGTTTTGAAATCCCAGCAAGATCTTCATCTCGTTTTGCTCCTCTTCGAGGATCTTTTGAAAAAGCTCGCTCAAAGGCTCTTTTTTGATAATGGCGATATAGAGGCGCTCCAGATTTAAAGGAGCAAGCGGATAGACGAGTCTGTCGATCTCTTTGGGGGTAATAGGTTCTTGGAGGATGGCAAGCTTTTCTAGTTCCTTTTTAGCCAGCAGCATATCCCCTTCGAGCAAGGCCAGTAGATGCTCAATGGCAAAGGGATTGATTGGGAGTTTTAACTCTTTAGCGTATGCCGTAAGCTCAGCTTTAGCTTCTGATAAGGTAGCTTTAAAAAAACGCACCTCCACAGCCTCTTTTTTTGAGTTAAAAAGCGAGGCTATCTTTTTGCCCTGATTATTTGGAAGCATATAGATAAAGTAGCTGTTGGGATTTTTTTGACACAGCTCCAAAAGAGTGGCGAGCTCTGTTTTGGGTAGAGCCTTTTCGTGGCGTACAAGAAGCAAATTGGTATCGCCAAAAAGGGAGGATTGCCCAAGATACTCTTTGGCGAGCCTAAAATCGTACTCCTCGTAATAAAGTATGAGTCGCTGCTCTTTTGGACAGAGGCGATTAGCGATAGTGGCGGCGTACTTTTCTATAAAATAGGGCTCTTCACCCCAAAAGAGGTAGGATTTAAAATCCTTTTGGAGGCGGTCAAACTGCCGTTTGTACATTCAGCTTTTCTACCACTTTGGCATAAATTTTTGTGGTGGCCAGATTTGCGTCGCTGATTTCCACCACTACTCTGTCAAAAAGCTCTACCTCTGCTTGTGGCAAAAAGATACGAGCCCCTTTGATTGTATCATCTAGTTGAGCAATGGGCGTAGATTCTGGATCGGTTACGACCGCCTCAAAACGCCCGCCGATATGCTTTTTGGCCCATCTGGCGAATTTTCTATCCATGAAATCCCACTCCACTTTGGCCGCCTCCCGCTCTAGTTCACTGATACGCACGGTCAGCGGTTCAATATTTTTAAAGATGTAATCGAGTTGCTTTTTATCCTCTCGCTGGATCGCTTTGAGCAGTCGGTGCAGCGTCAGATCTGAGTAGCGCCTGATTGGAGAGGTGAAATGGGTATACTTTTCAAATCCCAATCCAAAATGTCCGATATTTTGGGCAGTGTACCCGGCTTGCTTTTGGGTGCGAATCAGTAGTCTATCCACATGCTCTTTGATCCCCAATTTATCCGCCTCTTTTTGGATAAACAAAAAGAGTTCGTGAATCGTATTGAACTCTTTGGTGAATATCCCTACGTTGGCCAACTCATCGAGCAGCTCTTCTATCTTCTCCATGGCCGGCTCTTCGTGTGTACGAAATATTCCAAAATCGAACATCTTGGCCGTAGCCTTGTTGGCCAAGAGCATACAATCTTCAATAAGTCCGTGGCTTGGGGTTTCCGTCTCTATCACCGTCGCTACAAGTTCTTGGTTTTCATCCAGCACCATCCGGATCTCTGGATTGGTAAACTCGAAGCCCTTTTGGAGCCTTTTTTGGCGAAGTTTTGTGGTCACCTCGTACAGTGGCATCAGATACTTCAAAATCTCTTCGTCCGTTTCGTCGATATTTTCCATCTTACCGGCCAAAAACTCGTCTACTCTATCGTAGCTATATTTTCTGCGGCTTTTGATGATCCCCTCCAAAAGCTCCTCTTTTTTGGGCTCGAGGTTTTTGTCTAGCTCGATTTTGGCCACATAGGCCAGCCGCTCCACCCCCTCTTTGAGCGAGCAGATCCCCTCGCTAAGTTTTCTTGGCAGCATCGGGATCGATTTGTGGGGCAGGTAGATACTAAATCCCCGCTCTTTCGCCTCTTTGTCTATGGGTCCCATGGGAGGGACGTATTCGCTCACATCGGCAATCGCCACGTAAAGAGTACGATTCTCCACGTCATAGTAGATCGCATCGTCGTGATCCTTGGCCGTGACGGGGTCTATGGTACAAAAGGGCAGATGGGTCAGATCCACCCGATTTGGATAGAGCTCTGGCACGATCTCATCTGGATAGGCGCTGGCTTCTAGTTCTGCTTCGGGAGCAAACTCCTCTTTTTTGTTGTACAGAGCCAGTGAAATCTTCTCATCCACTTTGGGATCTTCCAAAACGCCTAACACCTCCACTATGATACCAGCTTCGTTGTCCACCTTGACTACCGTGTGATCGGGCAGCTCTTTGAGAGATTTTTTGCTCGCTTTAACGGCTACGGGGACTTCGTTTTTGACGTTGAAAAAAAGCCCGTTTTGTTTGTCGAAGTAGGCGACGCTGAAGCGAAAAGCTTTTTCTAGGATATAGACCACCTTGGCTTTTGGTCGACCCTGGCCGCCAAAGATGCGCTTGGCGATGACTAGATCTCCTCTACCCGCTCCGTTGAGATGTTCTGGCTCGATAAGTAAGTCTTTACTTTTTTGGCCGATCACTTCTAAAAAGCCCGTCCCGTTTCTGGCGATATCTACTTTGCCCACTCTATATTTGGAGCTGATTTTTAGTATCTTGCCATCTATTTTGATGATTTTGTGTCGGATAAGATCATCTACCAAAGGTAGATACTCCCTTGGCACATCTTTTTGCTCAATGCCTCGTAAGAGGCGTAAAATAAACTCTTTCATGCTCATCTATTTTCCTTAAAAATACTATATTTGCAAATCCTGAAATAATTATATCATAAAATTTTAGTCCATCCATATAAATGATCTGATTTTTCACTCCATTATAGCAGACCTTTTTATGCAAAACTAAAGGTATTTTAAGTAAAATTAGCCAAAATTTTGCAAAGGACGGAAAATGGCACTGCCAATCTATTACGACAAAGATTGTGATATCAATCTGATTAGAAATAAAAAAGTGGCGATCATCGGTTTTGGAAGCCAAGGACATGCCCACGCCGAAAACCTGCGAGATAGCGGTGTGGATGTAAAAATAGGTCTCTATCCAGGAGGCAAAAGCTGGAAAAAAGCGGAGGCCAAAGGTTTTGATGTGCTTGAAGTCCCAGAAGCGGCCAAGTGGGCCGATGTGGTGATGATCCTCATCCCAGACGAGATCCAAAGCGAGGTCTACTACCGAGATATCGAACCAAACCTCAAAAGCGGCGATACGATCGCTTTTGGGCATGGATTTAATATCCATTACGGACGTATCAAGCCAAGAGAGGATATCAACGTAATGATGGTAGCGCCAAAAGCACCCGGCCACACTGTACGAAGCGAGTTTGTCAAAGGCGGCGGTATCCCCGATCTCATAGCCGTAGCTCAAGATCCAAGCGGCAATACGCTAGAGCTTGCCAAAAGCTACGCCAGTGCGATTGGCGGTGGACGCACGGGTATCATCCATACCACGTTCAAAGACGAAACCGAGACCGACCTCTTTGGCGAGCAAGCGGTGCTCTGTGGTGGAGTGAGCTCTTTGATCCAGGCAGGTTTCGAGACTCTTACTGAGGCTGGATATCCTGAGGAGATGGCATACTTTGAGTGTCTGCACGAGCTCAAGCTCATCGTGGATCTGATCTATGAAGGGGGTCTTGCCAATATGCGCTACTCCATCAGCAACACCGCCGAGTATGGAGACTATGTGAGCGGTCCGCGGGTAATCAACGAAGAGAGCCGCAAAGCTATGAAGCAGATCCTCAAAGAGATCCAAAACGGTCAGTTCGCTAAAGATTTCATCCTCGAGGGTATGACCGACTATCCTCGAATGACGGCAGAGCGTCGAATGACGCAAAACCATCCGATAGAAAAGGTAGGTAAACGACTTCGAGCGATGATGCCTTGGATCACTGCCAACAAAATTGTCGATCAAGAGACCAACTAAGGGGAGAGATTCTCCCCAAGTTGCTTCATGCGCAGACGAAAAAAGCATATCGTCATCAAACATAAAACCGTACTTTCTAAATCGAGCAAAAAATATATCTATCTTTTTATCCTCATCCTATTGTTAAGCCTTATTATCGTTGCCCTGAGTATCTATTTGTATCAACTAGGCTACAACAAGGGAAAAGAGGCGGCGCAATGTAGCGCGCGAAGTTTTTATAAACGCTCTTTGGAGCAGATTAAGCTGCAAGAGCGAGAGGCTTTGAAAAAGATTCTCCAACCCTCCACTCTATCTGAAATAGAAGATTACAATCAAAATCTATCAAGCTCTCAAAATGCTCATAGCTCCTCTTCACAAAGCTTCGCTTCATCAAAGAGCAGCCTCTTCTCTTCCCAATCCTCTCACTCTGTACCTATACAAAAAAAGCGGGATAAAAGAGGTTTGCCAAAGCCAAGGTTGGTCATCATCATAGATGATGTGGCCTATGGTTCGCAGGTACGAGCCATTAAAGCTTTAGGACTACCTATTAACGTCTCTTTTTTCCCACCTACTCCCACCCATCCCAATACGCCCAGATACGCCAAAGGTTTGACGCACTATATGATCCATCTGCCTATGGAGGCGATGCACTACTCGCACGAGGAGCGTTATACTTTTCGTCCCAGCACCTCAACCTTGGCGATGGATCGGTATATCGCCTCGCTGCGTAAAGAGTTTCCTAAAGCCCGTTGTATCAACAACCATACCGGCAGCCGATTTACGGCTGATTACAAGGCGATGAAGCGTTTGATCAGCGTGTTGGATCGTTACCATTTTTGCTTTATAGACAGCAGGACGACGCCAAGGACCCAAGTCCCCCGTTTGATGCGAAATCTTCATAGACGCTATTTAGCTAGAAATATCTTTTTGGATAATGATATCGATGTGGCAAAAATCAAGGCTCAACTCAAAAAAGCGATCCGCTTAGCTAAACGTAGAGGGCTTGCCATTGCCATTGGTCATCCTCATGCCAAGACGCTCGAAGCGATCAGAGAGTCTAAAGGGATTTTAAAAGAAGTTCGACTAATATATGTAGATGAGCTTCTTCATTAAGGATCGCCCATGCGCAAACTCTCCAACGT
>JALWCE010000098.1 GCA_027036935.1 Nitratiruptor sp.
GCTTGGGACCTGGCTTCTACTACTCAAAAACTGATCTGCTTCGTTGAGTAAAAGGATCGGCTGAGTCCCCGCTTTTTGGCTCAAATCCTTGTAGGTATCAAAAATTTTTCGCACATTCTTCTCGCTCTCACCTACATACATAGAAAGTATTTTGGAGCAATCAAAGCTGAGCACCGGCTTTTTGAGTGTTTTGGCCAAGGAAAGAGCGGTCAGTGTCTTACCCGTCCCTGGAGGCCCATGTAGGATGACCCGAGCATCGATAGCCTTTTTTTTAGGCTTGATGCCCCACGCTTTGAGCCGATCGGCTACTTTTGTATCTATTTGGGCGATGAGGGTTTGAAGATGCTCTTTTGTTTTTGGATGCAAGACCACATCATCAAGGGTGGTTTTTGGCTCTATAAGCTCAAAAATCTCTTGTTCTTTGATAAGATTTTGGAGTTTGTGCTTTTTGTTTTTTTGAGGCTTTGCATAAAGAAGACGCTGTAACACCTCTTCAAGGATAAAATAGCTTTTGGTAACATTGCCAAAAGGATTGATTATCTCATCATAATCAATCAATCCATTCAAAAGCTTTGACCCCTCCTCCAAAAGCGCTCTATTTTCTATCCGCTCAAACTCATTAGAGCTCACCAGCTCCACCAAAGCGCTCTGTTCTCTTAAATTTCCCTCCGTCTGGCTATACTCCTCTTTGAGCAGCGCCAAAAAGATCACCTGCTCTTTTACACCCAACTCATACTCTTGAAACAGATTCTCTATCTCTACGTCCTGACTTATCTCCAACCGCTCCTTGATCCGCTGCTCTAGTAACTGTAATCTATTGCTCAAACGCACAAGAGAGGGCGCTTCAGTACCCAAGGCGCTTTTGGTGGCGGCTATTTTTTGATACAGCTCTATTCTGGCAAACTGATCTTTGAGGTATTGGGAGTGATTCTGATACGGCTGGATATCAGGAAGCACTGGTTCGATATTGCCCTCTTCCAAAAGGCGTAAAAAGGGCACGCTCAAAGCGATATCGCTATGCAAAAGCTCCAGCTTGGTAGACTCCTCTTTAAGCGGTCCAAAACCGCTTTGGACTATCCATCCTAAATCTAAAAGTTTTTTAATATGGTCAAGTTTTTGGATATGTATCAAATCTTTAGAGCCAAAAAGCTCTTCTAAAAGATCAAAAACGTTTGCCTCGCTCTCCCCTTCGATAAATCGCCTCGTAAGAAGCTGTAAAATCTTTGCTTCTGACTTTTTGCACTTGAGATAGGGAAAAATTTTAGTTTTGGTCACATCCTTAGCTTTTAAAAACTCTTGTAAAAATTCCATCACTCCTCCACAAAAGAGTATAGTAACTCGATCTCTTGAGCCCAAATGGACTCATCAATCGTCTCTAAAATCAAAGGGATATCATCTATTCTATCATCATTCATGATCAGCCTAAAAGCCTCCAGCCCTATATGCCCCTCTCCCAAAGAGTGGTGGCGATCCACTCTGGAACCAAAGGCCGCTTTGGAGTCGTTGATATGCATACCGCGAAGATACTCAAATCCTACTATCTCATCGAACTCTTCCATCGTCTTTTTATACGCCTCAGGCGTTCGAATGTCGTAGCCCGCCGCAAACATATGGGCAGTATCGAGGCATACGCCTACGCGGGATTTATCGATAGAGCGATGGATCAAAAAATGCAGATGCTCAAACCTATAGCCTAGATTGCTCCCCTGTCCCGCTGTGTTTTCTATCACGAGCGTTACGTTATCGCTTTGGCGAAGTGCTTCATTCATCGACTCGGCAATACGCTCCAAACACTCCTCTTCGCTCATCTGTCGTAAATGGCTTCCGGGATGAAAGTTAAGTTTATCAAGTCCCAAAAGCTCGCAGCGCTCCACCTCATCCAAAAAAGCGTCCAGACTCTTTTGGCGTTTAAGCTCTTCGGGATGGCCTAAATTGATCAAATAACTATCATGCGGCAAGATATGCTTTTTGTCGATTCCAGCTTTTTCCAGCTCTTCGTCAAACTTTTCGATATGCTCGGCCGCTAAAGGCTTCGCTCTCCACTGGCGCTGATTTTTGGTGAATAGAGCAAAAGCTTTTGCGTTGATATTTTTGGCGTTTTTGGGCGCGTTGTGTACTCCTCCAGCAGCACTTACGTGCGCTCCCACAAACTTAGCCATCGATCTCCTTTATTTTGATAAGTATGTGACGCTTGGTATCTTTAAAAAGTAAAGAGCCCCTATAAACTTTATAAATTATACCTAAATTATCAAATCGCTGTTTAAAGCCTCCGATGATCGAGGTTTTGTTTTGACCATCAAAAATGGGCTGGAAACTTAAGATATTTTTTATCAATGCAAGGGGATAGGAAGAGGAGAGGATCTTTTTATTAAATAGTTTATAACTAGTACATCGGCTATTTATGCAAACCCTTTTGCCAAGTCGCAAATCGAGTAGTGGTGTAGAGGCGCTATAGAGCTGCAATCTCCTCCCCTTTTGCAAAAAACCGCTCCCTGCCACTTTAAAAGAGGGAGACTTAAAAACAACTGCTACGGGCCGTACGGGTAGGGGCTGGGGCTTGTGCGCACATCCACCCAATATCACAATCAACAACACTATAAGCCAACGCATGCCGCTCCTATGGTATAATTTGAGTAAAAACGGTGTGTTATGAGTAACTTTGAATTTTTCTTCTATCTCTTTGTCTATGCCTCCATTTTAACATATCTGGTCCTTGGATTTATTATCAGTTTTGAGGCGATGCTTTTGCTCAACGAAGTACCAAGCGCTATAGAGTGGGTACGCAAATGGCACAAAGCCTCCGGATTTAAAACAATGCTTATCCTTTTTTTACCGATGCTACAACTAAGTTATCTTTTTTTGGAGCGGCTACCCTACTATATGGGTCTAAGCGATACTCCAACCCCTTTTGATCTGGATAAAATTTTCTTTACTGCCTTTCCCAAAGGAGGGGTATGAAATTAGCAGTTATAGGCCTTGGCTATGTGGGGCTGCCACTAGCTGTAGAGTTTGGCAAAAAATACCCAACTATCGGCTTTGATATCAACGCCACTCGCATAAAGGAGCTAAAAAAAGGGATCGATCGTACCCTAGAGGTAAGCAGTGAGGAGCTAGAAGCGGCCAAAAATCTCAGCTTCACCACATCCATTGAGGATATAAAAGAGGCTAATATCTATATCGTCACCGTCCCTACTCCGATAGATAAGCATAAAAATCCCGATCTCACTCCTCTTATCATGGCCTCTCGCACAGTGGGCAGGGTTTTAAAAAGAGGCGATATCGTGATCTATGAGAGTACCGTTTTCCCAGGATGTACCGAGGAGGTATGTGTACCAGAACTGGAGCGAGAGAGTGGGCTACAATTCAACGAAGATTTCTTCTGTGGGTATAGTCCCGAGCGTATCAATCCAGGAGACAAGCAGCATAGATTACCCACAATCAAAAAAGTTACATCTGGCTCTACACCAGAAGTGGCTAAAAAGGTTGATGAACTTTATAAATCTATCGTCACCGCTGGCACCCACTTGGCACCCTCTATCAAAGTGGCCGAAGCTGCCAAAGTGATCGAAAATGCCCAGCGTGATATCAATATCGCTTTTGTCAACGAGCTGGCTTTAATTTTCGACAAGCTCGGTATCGATACCCTTGACGTTTTAGAAGCTGCAGGCACAAAATGGAATTTTTTACCCTTTCGACCGGGGCTTGTAGGAGGTCACTGCATCGGCGTAGATCCATACTATCTCGCATACAAAGCCAAAGAGGTGGGCTACCACCCTCAAATAATACTAGCAGGCAGAAGAACCAACGATGAGATGGGGGTATTTGTGGCCAACAAGGTAGTTAAACTCCTCATCCATAAAGGCCATAAGGTCAAAGGGAGTAAAGCTTTGGTACTTGGCATCACTTTCAAAGAGAACTGCCCAGATATTAGAAACTCCCGTGTCATCGATGTGATAGAAGAGCTCCAAGATTTTGGAATCGAGGTGGATGTGTACGACCCTTGGGCGGATAAAAAGGAGGTCAAAAAGGAGTATGATCTTACACTTTTAGAAAATGAGCCAGATTTTAGCGATTACGATTCTATTATTTTAGCCGTTGCCCATGAGGAGTTTAAAAATTTGGATTTTACCCAGATTCCCCCACAAAGCGTGGTCTTTGATATTAAAGGAGTATTGCCAAAATCAATCGTGGATAAAAGGCTATGATGCGACTTTTCCTCTCACCTCCCCATATGAGCGGCAAAGAGCTCGAATATATCCAAGAGGCCTTTGAGAGCAACTATATCGCTCCGGTAGGCCCCTTTTTGGAGAGATTTGAAAAGAGTGTGGCCAAATTTGTCCAAGCTCCTGCGGCCTTGGCTTTGTGTAGCGCCACGGCAGGACTCCATTTAACGCTTCGTCTACTTGGTATTGGACCAGGCGACAAGGTAGCGGTGAGCGATTTTACTTTCATCGCTTCCCTCTCGCCCATCCTCTACCAAGGAGCGACCCCCATTCTTGTTGGATGTGATCAAAGCTGGCAGATGGATCCCATGGCTTTAGAGGAGGCCTTGCAAAAAGAGCGGCCAAAGGCAGTGATCCTCACCCACATTTATGGCCAAAGCGCCGATGTAGCGACGATTAAAGAGCTTTGCGATCACTATGGAGCCCAGCTTATCGAAGATGCGGCCGAGTCTTTGGGAGCTACTTTGAATGGAAAGTATACAGGCACTTTTGGTACCTTTGGCGTCTACTCCTTTAATGGCAACAAACTCCTCACCACAGGAGGCGGGGGGATACTAGTAGGACCAAAGGAGCCGATAGAAAGAGCAAGGTTCCTTGCCACTCAGGCTAGAGAGCCAGATGTTGAGTGGTATGAGCACAAAACCTATGGCTACAACTATCGCCTCAGCAACATAGCCGCAGCCATTGGCGTAGCACAGATGGAAGTGGTACAAGAGCGTATTGCCAAAAAGCGTCAGATTTTTGAGTGGTATCAAGAGTTTTTGAGCGATAAAGCTCATTTTATGCCAGAAATTCCAAGAAGTTTTGGCAACAGATGGCTCACTACGGCTCTATTCAATACCGATCCTCTCCATATTCTGCGAGAGCTCAAAAATGAAAGAATAGAGTCGCGACCTTTATGGAAACCGATGCATATGCAGCCTTTGTGTAAAGATTTTTCTTATTACGGGCAAAAAGAGGAGGAGGAGTTCTTTGCCAAAGGTCTTTGTCTACCTAGCGGTACGGCGATGGAAAAAGAGGATGTGGCGATGGTATGCGAGGTGATCGGGCGATGTCTTGGCTAAAGCCTACAAACACGAAGCGTATATTGTTTTTTCTTTTGAGCGACGCTCTTTTTTCTTTGCTCTCTTTGTTTTTAGCCTACCAGCTTCGTTTCAATTTTCATGTACCCAGCCAATACTGGAGCAGTTTTTTTAAAATCTACCTCCTTGTACTCCCCCTTAAATTTCTTTTTTTGCATCTTTTTGGCCAATATAGATTCACTTGGCGCTATTATGGACTCTATGAAGCCAAACGGCTACTCCTTGCACTTCTTGGAGCTTATGGAGCAGCTTTTTTTATCGTTGGTATCGCATATAGGTGGTTTATCCCCTTTCCACGAAGTGCTTTACTTATCGACCTTTTTTTGAGCCTGCTTTTTTTGCTCAGTATTCGTATGGCTAAACGGTTATGGCAAGAAGCGGCCGAGCCCTCATCCTACAAACGAGCTGCCATCTATGGGCTTGGAGGCCATACCAAACGACTCATCGATGCCTTTTTAAGCGGAGAATTTCCCTATAAACCAATAGTTGTAATAGAACCTAACAAAGAGTCCCATTATATCTCAGGTATCCCCATCATCCAAAGCTTACAAGAGCTCCCCTCCGATATCCAGACTCTTATCGTAGCTACCAAGCTATCGCCTAAAGAGCTCGACCGACTCACCCAAGAGGCTAAACAGATTGGTATTGATGAGGTCAAACTTGCCTCTTTAACGCAAGATAAGATAAAAGATATTGAAATAGAAGATCTACTGGCTAGAAATCCAAAAGACTTGGATAAAGAAGCGATCAAAAATTTCATTCACGATAAAGTGGTACTCATTACAGGAGCCGGGGGGAGTATAGGTAGTGAATTGGTGCGTCAATGTAGCGAATATGGAGCCAAAGAGATCATCGCTGTGGAGATGAGCGAGTACAATCTCTATCAGCTCAGGGAAAAAGAGCCAAATATTGTAGCTAAATTATGTGACATAACAAACAAAGAGGAGTTTGAGAGTATTGTGCAAGAGTTTCGGCCAGATATTGTTTTGCACGCCGCAGCCTACAAACACGTCCCACTAGCCGAGCTCAATCCAAGAGCTACGGTACTCAACAACATACTGGGCACAAAAAACGTCCTCGATACAGCAATCAAATACAAAGTCCCCCACTTTGTCCTCATCTCCACCGACAAAGCGGTCAATCCTACTAACGTAATGGGGGCCACCAAACGGGTCTGCGAGCTCTATACCCAAAATGTCCCAAGCCATAAAACCACCGTTTGTGCCGTACGCTTTGGCAATGTGCTAGGCAGCAGCGGCAGCGTCATACCAAAATTTAAAGAGCAGATCAAAAAGGGTGGACCCCTCACCGTCACGCACCCCGAGATTACCCGCTACTTTATGCTCACCAGTGAAGCGTGCCAGCTTGTCTTGCAGGCTGGAGCTATCGCCAAAGGCAAGGAGATCTTCATTTTGGATATGGGCAAGCCGGTAAAGATTGTAGATTTAGCTAAGAAGATGATGCACATTTATAACAAAGAGGTTCCCATCAAATTTATAGGACTCAGACCCGGTGAGAAGCTATACGAGGAGCTTTTGTTAGAAGGAGCCGAAGAGCCCACCAAATATGAGTCGATTTTTATAGCCAAACCGAGCCCTTACGATTTTACATTTTTACAAAAAGCGCTTTTTAGACTCTTTTTGGCCAAAAAACCGGAGCAAATCATTAAAGAGCTCAAAACAATCGTACCTGAATTCAACCACACACCTCATCGATAAACTTTTTCATACGATCGTAGTGGCTCCCTTTCCAATAGATCCGCCCACATTCGGGACACCACTGAAACTCTTCGCACCACTGGGCAACCTTGGGAGGGATTTTGGCCAAAACCTCCTCTTTTGGTACCGCTTTTAGCAAAGCGTTATCTACCAAGCATCTGCTAAAGGGCTGGCATTGTGTTAGATGCAAAGCCTCAAGCACCTCTTCAAGCTGCTCTTTTGGATCCTTGGCTCGGATGAGTAGACACCGTTTTGCTCTTGTACAAAGGGCTCTGTCTTTTGTCACTATCCAACGTCTTTCATCCTTAGAAATCTTCAACAGCTCCTCATCTTCGATATAGGTAAAGTAAAGAGTATCGAATCCCAAAAGCCGAAGCAGCTTGGCCAACTTGGCCAAATGCACGTCTGCTACAAAAGAGGCCATGGTCTGCTTCTTTTTGCATAGGCTTTACTTGGCACTTGTACAAATTCTCGCTCCATCCCCTCAATCACCAAAGCGCTCAAAGCATTGCCGTACACCGCTCCCGTATCGATGCCTATAGCAAATCTGTCTACTCTTGGCCGCAAAAAGGGCTGGTGACCATAGATGATGGTGCCATATCTGCCATCGTACAGCTCGCTCCACCAAAAATGAATCTTTGGATCACTTCGATCCAGCGTGACAAATCTTCCTTTGTAGTCTACGTAGCGTACCCGCATCACTTTGGCGGCCTCTTTTTTGTCCAAATGTTCTAGATTGGTCGAGGGCAAAACTCCAGCATGGAGTATCGTAAATAAAGCAAGTCGGATAAAAAGAGGCAAAGAGAACAAAAATTCAAAATCTTGAGGAGTTAAAGCGTAATAGAGGCGTAGCTCTGAAAGCTCAAGTCGCATTGGATTTTTTTTGCCTGTTTGCTCTTTTTCCTTTTCATGCAAATAGTATCGAATAAATTTGTCCTCATGATTACCTCTAACAGCTTGTATCTTTTCTTTTTGTATAAAACGCACTACTTCTAAAGAATGAGGACCTTTATTGATCAGATCGCCTACACAGATCTCTTGGTCTTCCGGCCTTGGATGGATGAGTGATCGAAGCTCTATAAACTCCTCAAAACAGCCATGAATATCTCCATACACAATTGTTCTAGCTATATTTTGACCTTTACTCTGTTTCTTCCCCCTTCCTTAGCTTCATACAAGGCCTCGTCACACCGCTCGATAAA